>PWEB01000281.1 GCA_003553305.1 Syntrophomonadaceae bacterium | reverse complement strand
ATGATCGAAGAGTGTCCGATCAGTATGGAATGCAAAGTGGAGCACACCCTTAAGCTGGAAAGCCATACTTTATTTATCGCGCGGGTCTATACTACTTACCTGTTGGAAGAAATAATCGATCAAAAAGGGGTAATCGATATGGAACGCTGCCGTCTGCTCGGTTTTTGTGCCGGTAATTACCTGCAAACATTGCCTCTCAATCTTAAACTGGGTTATACGCTTAAGTTGTCAAAGGACTGAATTAGTTGATATAATATATCATGGCAGGCAATGTCTAATCGAGGGCAAATCAATCATTTAAAAATATAGATCTTTGATGAAGCATATTTAGATCAACAGACCTGCTTGATATCGAAAAGAGGTAATACTTAAGTGAATTATAGCCAAAACTTGTTACGCGAGCTGCCGGCTGTTGACCGCCTGCTAAAGGAAGCAGTATTGGAAGAAAGCCTGCAGAATCTGCCGCGCCGCCTAGTGCTGCAGGCGGTGAAGGACACAATCAACTCATATCGAAAGCGAATTGCCAGTTCTTCAGCTTCAGATCAGCTTTCCGGGCAGATTAATCTCTCTCCGCATGTCCTGGCAGCAGAAGCAGCCGCACTGGCTGAAAATTATGCTGGAATGAACCTCAAATCGGTGATCAACGCTACTGGCGTGGTTATTCATACCAACCTGGGTCGTGTTCCGTTAGCCCGGGCAGCTGTTGAGGCTATATCTGATATTGCCGCAAGCTACAATAATCTCGAACTTTCCTTAAAAACAGGCAGGCGCGGTTCTCGCCAGGAACACCTTGAAGAGCTGATTTGTGATCTAACCGGAGCTGAAGCGGCACTGGTTCTTAACAACAACGCAGCAGCTGTTTTCCTAGCCTTAAATACGATTGCCGGCGGCCGGGAAGTGGTTGTTTCCCGCGGTCAGCTGGTTGAGATCGGTAGTTCATTCCGAATTCCCGAGATCATGATTTCCAGCGGGGCCCGTTTAGCGGAAGTAGGAACAACTAATAAAACGCACCTGCGTGATTACGAAGCAGCAGTTAATGAAGATACCGCCGCTTTTTTGAAAGTTCACACCAGCAACTACTACATGGTTGGTTTTACAGCAGAAGTTGGCACAGCCGATTTAGCTGCTTTGGCCCATAGAAAAGGTCTTTTGCTTCTTGAAGATCTTGGTAGTGGTGTCCTTTTTGATCTGGAAAAATATAATCTTCCGGCTGAACCGCTGGTTCAGGACAGCATTTCTGCGGGAGCAGATCTGGTTACTTTCAGTGGGGATAAAATGCTGGGTGGCCCTCAGTCAGGCATTATAGTGGGCCGCAAAGATCTTATTTCAGATATACGCAGTAACCAGTTGGCCAGAGCCCTGCGCATTGATAAATTCACAATTGCTTCCCTGGAAGCAACTTTAAGACTTTATTTAGATGAAGAAACAGCAGTTAATGAGATCCCGGTCTGGAGGATGCTAACCATTGATTCGGATACCCTGCAGCAAAGGGCCTATGCCCTGGCTGAGAGGTTTGCAGAGATATTTGGAAGCGACCAGGTCGGGGTAACTGAAGGGTTTTCCAAAGTCGGAGGCGGAGCGTTACCCTCAGCAGAGCTGCCTACTTACCTGGTTACCATCAAGCCCGCTGACGGGAAAATTCACCCTACAGAATTTGCTGAACAGTTGTGGAGGGGCGATCAGCCGGTCATCCTGCGTCTCCAGCAGGACACCCTGCTTTTTGATCCCCGCACGATCTTCGAAAACCAGGAAGATGAACTTGTGGAAGCGATCCGTAAAGTTTTGAATGGTCAATAATCCATTCGTTCAAATATAAACAAATAATCAGACATTATTTCAGAAGAATAACCTTAATGAAGCCTTAAGACCAAATTAATTAAGGAGCTAATAAATTTGGAGCAACTAATTATTGGCACAGCCGGACATGTTGACCACGGAAAAACAGTGCTGATTTCAGCTCTAACCGGTGTTGATACTGACCGTTTGAAAGAAGAAAAAAAACGCGGCATCTCCATTGATCTTGGCTTTGCCCCTTTTAAATTGCCCAGTGGCAGAATTGCCGGAGTTGTTGATGTGCCCGGTCATGAACGGTTTATTCATAACATGCTGGCCGGAGCAGCTGGAATGGACCTGGTCATGCTTGTCGTTGATGCTTCTGAAGGGGTCATGCCTCAGACCAGGGAACACCTTGATATCCTACAAATACTCGGTATAAAAAACGGCATAGTAGTAATCACGAAGATTGATCTCGCCGATGAAGAATGGCGTGAACTTGTTAAAGATGAAATTCGGGAAGAACTGCAGGGCACATTTCTCGAAAACGCCCCGTTTCAGGCTGTTTCTGCTCTCGAAGGACAGGGCATTGAAGAACTAAAAAGACTAATTGATGATATGACTCTTAATTTAGAACCACGTAGTGCCTCCGGTCCCCTGCGTCTGCCCATCGACCGTTCGTTTGTGATTGCCGGGTTTGGCACTGTGATCACCGGAACTCTGGTCCAGGGATCGGTGCGGATTGGAGAAACTGTTGCTGTCGTGCCTCCTGGACTGGAAGCCAGGGTGCGCAATATCCAGGTTCATGACCAGGATGTTAAAGAAGCAAAAGCCGGCAGCAGGGTTGCTCTCAATCTCTCCGGCCTGGATAAAGAAGAGGTGTTGCGGGGCAGTGTAGTAAGCAGCCCCGGTTATTACCAGGAAACCTCGCTGATCGATGTTTCTGCTGAGCTTCTAGCCCGGGCTCCACGACGACTTAAAAATTTAGACCCGGTTCATTTTTTCCTGGGCACAGATCGCAGCGTAGCCAGACTGCTTCTCCTTGATCGTGATGAACTGAGTCCCGGAGAAAATACCCTGGTGCAGTGTCGTCTGGAACGCCCGTTAGTTGCAGAACGAGGCGATCCTTTTGTAATCCGCTCTTATTCACCAATGACTACTATTGGGGGAGGGCTGGT
>PWEB01000081.1 GCA_003553305.1 Syntrophomonadaceae bacterium | reverse complement strand
CCTCTTGCCTTTCAAGGGCTCTGATAGGCATGTTGGTTTTAATTACATAGGTGTTCTCGTCAATCATTTTCCCTACATAGCTAACGCCTGGAGGAATGTCAGGTCGGATGGCAACGACTTCTTTTTCAGGCTCGATTTCTTCCCGTCTTTCTTCTTCAATCCCCCTGGTGCTTTTTAATTCCTGTTCTTCTGCCGGACATTCCACACATTCAGCAACCTGTGTCCTGCTTTCTAAAAACAGGCGGTAATCTGTGGTTTCTTCTCCACACTTGTCACACTTCATAGGTTTGTTTTGGTATTCCCGCTTGGCGGGGACTTTGTAGTGAAAAGGCATTTACCCTTCCCCCTTCAGTAACTCATGTATTCTAACAGGCTCTTCCACCGCTTCAATATAGCCATCGGGGTATATCCAGTTAAGGCTTTTAACATTCTTTCCTTCAACCGTAGCTTGCCACCCCAAACAAAAAAGGGCTATTGAAGGCCCCTCAGTAATTTTATATGTTCTTTTAAAATAAACCCATCTCTGCCCTTTCTCTAATAATACCGTCAAGGGGGGGAGGCTCACCCCCTCTTTAGGTATCAGAGAAATAATATCGGCTCGGTCAAGCCTTTCTCTATGTTCCAACAACCACTGGGGTTGCATCCCTAAATAGACAGTTTCTTTCACACCATCGGTTGTGTATTCAAGAATATAAGGATTATTTTCAGGCATGGAATTGCCTCCCCCCAAGGTTTAGATTTCATCGTAACTATAATAAAAAGTATGTTGTGCCCAATTCCCCGGGCTGGCATGGCTCTCTACTTCAAGCTGTAAAACCAAAAAGTCAGTAGTTTCTCCCTGGCTGGTTAAAGGCCCTGTATCCCAGGTTAGTTTATTGGTTTCTATTGCCCCTGTATCCGCTTTGCTTGTTGCTACGGTTGACCCTTCCTCGGTAGGTGTTGCCCCTGAAGCTGTAACACCGCAGTAAACCTCTGTCCCGGCGGGGTAGTTGTCAGGCCCCCAAAACAGCACATTAGTAATCTCATTATCAGGAGCTTCGTCAATCTTTAAAGTAAGCCACTTTTCATAAGAATAGTGCTGGCCCGTCACAGGAATAACAATAGGGTTGGCCTGCCTGTTTGCAAGGCTGTTAGTAGCATTATCAGCACTTATAAAGTCAATGCCTGTTATGGCAGATGACTCTGTTCCGGCATCAGTCCCGGTGTTTGCACGTAAACTTACGCTTGCGGACATAGCTATTTATCCCTCCTTATATTACTACCAATACCATTTTTCTTGAAAAGCATACTCATCTTCTTCTCTTACAGCACGGAAGGCCACCATTTCAGCCTTCTTGTGTTCGTACTGCCCTAAAATGCTGTTAGACTGGTTAAGCTCTCCCCTCTTTTCATAGGCCCTTGACAGGGCATAAAGGAGTAATAGCTTTCGATATTTAACATCTAACTGGCTTACATCGTCATCATTTTCAAGCTGGGGAAGCCTTCTGTAATAATGCAATACAAGCTCTTCTTCATCTTCCCCCGGCACGGGGTTCAATAAAACCTTATCGTGCCAGAAGGTATAGCTTTTTTCTATCGGAGCTTCAGCAAAATGAAGGTAGTCCTGCGGAACATACCTTTCATTGTCTACCTCGACTCTTTCCATCCTGTTAAAATCTTCAGGCAGCTCATAATCCCTCTGCCCCTCTACAATGCTTATAGTATAAGGCGGGTCAGCCTCAAGCCTCAAGACATCAACAATATCATTTTGAGCTTCGTTAATGAAGTCCTTAAGGTCATCATCAGTTACCAGGGACTTGTCATATAGCTGGCCCCTATAACGAACAGCGTTAATCATCTGCCTTAAGTTCATGTCACCAGAACGATAAACTTCACGTTCCAGCTTAATATCCCTATTGACCAC
Organism: Syntrophomonadaceae bacterium; assembly: GCA_003553305.1. Taxonomy (GTDB): domain Bacteria; phylum Bacillota; class Dethiobacteria; order DTU022; family DTU022; genus B1SED10-74M. The sequence goes on along the minus strand of PWEB01000081.1, from coordinate 1,054 downwards.
CATTTCGTTCTTCTTGGCCTCATACTGCTGCATAGTGGCCTGGAATAGCTCTAACTCCTCATCCCTCTCAAAAGCCTTGGCAAGGGCATAGTGAATCAATAGCTGGTCGTACTTGCCCTCTATATCTGCCACATCGTCTTTATCCTGCATGTGAGTGGGCTTACGATAGTAATAAACTTTTAGGGTCTGCCCTGCTTCTGCTGATGTAGGAATAGGGCGAATATAGAGCTTATCACCCCAAACAGTATAGGTATTATCCTGCTGTATTTCATTGAAGGTTTTGAACTCATTGAAGATAAGCCGTGTTCCCTCAAGCTCTACCCTTGCGAACCTGTTAAGGTTTTCGGGTATATCGTACTCGTCAACATCTTCAATCAAGGTGATTTCTGCCGGGGGTGCTTCTACCCTTAGAGCGTCTGTCAGGTCATCCAAGGCCTCATTCAGATAGTTTCTTATGTCATCCCTATTAACAAAGCTGTCGTCTGTTTCGTTTAGCCTGCTTAATACCTGCCTGGTTAAAAATTCAAGGTTCTTTGCCATGCTAGTTAATCACCCCTTTTTACGGCCCAGGTACCACCGGAACAGGAATTGCTTGGGCTGAAGCCAGAACGGTTACTTCTCCGTCTGTATAGGCACTTATCCTTGCCCTGAACCGCTTTATGCCGACTACCGGCACACTATAAACACCTGTTGACGTAGTTTCTGATAAACCAGCACCAGTATTAAGGTTTATACCCTTTAGTTCATGGTAGTTTTCGCCGTCCATGCTGCCCTCAAATTTTACGGTAGCAGTAAATGTTCCCAGTGTTTGAAGCGATAAAGAGGCATATTTACCATCCAGCACTAACACTTCACCGTCCCCGGTAGCTTCTGCCTCATCCTGCAATACTTCAGTAATAGGCTCAACCCACAATATTGCCACCTGGTTCATAGGGCTATCACTCCCTCCTATATAAAGAAATAAGCCCGGGGGTTTCCCGGGCTATGTTTTTATTGCTTGCTATTTATGCTATTGCCTTGCTAACATTATGATAAACTTTCTTGTACCGTTAGG
>PWEB01000215.1 GCA_003553305.1 Syntrophomonadaceae bacterium | reverse complement strand
ATTTACGATCCGCATTAAGCTGCTCATTTTGAGCTAAAAGCTCCTTTTCCAGGGCTTCTATACATTCCCTGGCTTCATTCACCCCACTAAGTGAAGGCGCCTCTTCAATATTTTTTTTAAATTCCATGATGGAAAGGTCCAACTCCTGCAAGTTCCATAGCAACTTCAACTGCAAATTTAAACACCCCTCTCAAAATAGATCAACCGAAATAAAAAAGAGTAGGTTTTTAACCTACTCTAAATGGTTAGCTCCAACCTGTTGAAACTGAAGTTTGCAAGCAAACCTCAGTTTCATACTTATCCGCAGCTAAACGTTCCTCCAGGTATTGCTGAAGATATGTAACTCCCGGCCATTCAGTAACATCATGTCCGGCATCAATTAAAGCCAGATCCAATGCCTGAGCATTTTTCAGATCATGGTAACGGAAATCACCTGAAATTAGAACCTCAGCCCCCTGCCGGGAAGCATTTTCAATTAAAGAGCCCCCACTTCCTCCACAAAGAGCAACCTGCCTGATCTGCTGCTTTTTTGACGGCCAGTAGCGCAAACTGACGGGCTTTAAAGAACTGTGACAGGTATAAATCAGTTGTTCCAGAGAAATAGGATCCTTGAGCTTTAAATTCAGACCTAATCCAATTTTCCTGCCCTCCAGGGCAAGTGGATAAAGATCGTAAGCAACTTCTTCATAAGGATGAGCTTCCAGAAGTGCATTAATAACCGTTGAGCGGCGGGTAGCCGACAAGATTGTCTCCAGGCGCATTTCATCAACCTTTTCCAATTGTCCATGACCCCCGATAAATGGATCTGTGCCTTTTCCGGGCATGAACGTTCCCGTTCCGGGCAATTGAAAGGTACAATGACTATAATCGCCCAGATGACCGGCACCGGCTTCGGCCAGGGCATCCCGGATCTTGTCCTCATAGCCGGCAGGAACAAAAACAACCAGCTTTAAAAGCTGTTCACTGCCGGTGACCTCTAAAACGGTGGCTTCTCCGGCCGGCAAACCTAAGGTTTTGGCCAAACGATAACTGACCCCGCGCGGAGCTGCATCATAATTAGTATGGGCGCTGAATATATTTAAACCCTTTCTGATGGCCGATGCAACCAGGGCGCCTCCAGGATAGCTTTCATCGATGGACGAAAGCTTGTTATAAAAGAAAGGATGGTGTGTTATAAGCATTTCTGCTCCGATTGAATCTGCCTCTTTAACTGCATTTTGATCCGGATCCAGAGCAACAAGTATTTTTGTAATCTCTGACTCAGGGTTCCCCAGCTGTAAACCAACCGGATCGCCTGACAAAGCAATCGAAGACGGGGCGAGTTCTTCCATGTAGTTAATCACTGTCTTAACTTTGGCCTGCATTCTTTAGACCTCCCTTGATCCGCTGATAATAAGTTAATGTAACAGCTATCAGCTTGTACACAAATACCGGTGGAAGTTAGCTGCCGCCAGCATAACATTCAGCTTGCACCTTCTTACGGAATTCATCAATCAAGCTTTTGCAGATCGGCCCGGTGGAAAATTCTTTAACCGCCCTTCCATCAATCCTGCTTACAGGCATAATTTCTAATCCGGTAGAAGTGGTCCATACTTCAGAAGCATGCTTTAAATCATCTACTGAAAAAGCTTTTTCTAAAACAGGAACCTCAAGCTGACTTAATAAATCAAGAACAATATTCCTGGTAATACCGGTTAAAATCAACTTTGATTGCGGATGAGTACGCACTGTCCCATCGATTACAGCAAAGACATTAGTATGGGTTCCTTCTGTAACAGTGCCGTCCGAACGATATAATATGGCTTCTGCCGCACCGGCTTCATAAGCTTTTTGAAGCGCATAAACATTGGGCAGCAAATTAATAGATTTAATGTAACAGTTCAGCCATCGCTCATCAGGCAAAGTTATGCAATCAGCTGACTCGATTTGTTCACTGTGAAGAGACCCTTCATATGACCGGACATACATAATCATAGTCGGTGAATTCCCTAAGGGGAAAAGATGGCCTCGCGGAGCGCTGCCTCTGGTTACCTGCATATATAAATAACCATCAGTACAATTACTCTGCTTCATTAAAGACTCTATACTCTTTTCTATTTCAGGAAGAGCATAAGGTATTTCAATCTCTATAGCATTAGCGCTTCTTTGCAGTCTTTCCAAGTGTGCTTGCAGGTAAAAAGGTCTTCCGTTATATATTTTTACTACATCATAAACCCCGTCGCCAAAGAGGTAGCCTCGATCTTCAATTGGGACTTTTGCTTCATTGATGTCACAAATAGTGCCGTCTATCCAGGCCAAGTTTTTCAATTCTAACCAACTCCGCATTATTTATTGTTAATTCTAAAGTAGCATAATTCAAGCGCAGTGTCTACTGACGCATTATTATGAGCAATTATTAAGCAATCAGATGATCAGAGTTTGGTTTTACGCTTGATCAACAAGAACAGACCGGTAATTAGTAGCAGGGAAGCCAGTATTGGCCAGGCGATCAGCGGAAATGACCAAACCGGATTAATCCTATCGGCCGGTGAAGCATAATAGGGATCTATTTCAGGCAACCCGGAATCACCTTCTGGCTGGTTTGCTGTATATTCCAAAACTGTTTGCCAGACTTTCAACTCCTCCCCGTTAACTTGCACAATAAGGTTTTCCAGGTCTTCTTCTGCCACAGGATTACCTGCTTTGTCTTTTAAAACGATATCGAGTTGGGGCACGATCTCACCAATCATAGGCAGGAAAGAAACTAGATAAGAATCGGTAATCAGGCAGTATAATTCCTGATCATCTTTTTCAATAGGGATGTATTCTTCTTCCACAAATCCCTGGCGCCCATCGCCTACAAAGCGTTCAGCGCTGGTTACCGCCCTGGTGCTTGGAATGGGTAAATCAAGGAAGGGCACTGTAAAAAGAACAGCATTTTGCGGATTATAATCATAACGCAAACCGGAAAACTGCAAAAAATAAGTGT
>PWEB01000277.1 GCA_003553305.1 Syntrophomonadaceae bacterium | reverse complement strand
TCCTCCTTCTTGATAATAATTGGTGTGTATCCATTCTTCATCAATTCAAAGTTTAAAATTAGTCTTGAAGTTCTGCCATTTCCGTCTATGAATGGATGAATTTTTACAAACTCACCATGCAACAACGTCGCCCTAACAACAGGATGAAATCCATTCCATTCGTTCTGATACTCCGCCATAAGTTTTTGCATCATATCTCCAACTTCATAATGCCTGGGTGGAATATGTTTGGCCCCGCTTATAACAACATTTTCTGTTCGGTATTTACCAGCATTTATATTATCTATTTCTTTCATGATCAGAGCATGAATGTTCTTGATGTTCCATTCAGAAAGTGGTTCTTTATTAGTAATTAGCTCTTCTATAAAAAGTATCGCTTCACGATGGTTAATTGCTTCCAAATGTTCGATAATACTTTTCCCACCGATTGTTATTCCCTCTAGAACAACTTTCGTTTCTGACAAGGTTAGCGTGTTCCCCTCTATCGCATTACTATTATATGTCCATTCGACAATTAATTTTTCATGAAGTGAGCCTGCAAGTCCTTTGGAAAGTGGCCGATGCTGATCGATAGACTCTTTAAGAGAATCAATATAACTAAAGTCAAATTCTAATCCACAATAGTCCTTTTTATTTGCTTCTCTTGCATCCACCGGTTTTGTAGCATCCAAAGGGATAGACCAATTGCGTCCAATTTTCATAGCTCCTTCGATACGCCCCGCATTGCAAAGAACCCGGATTCTTCGGTCGCTTATTCCCCATTTTTCACTTGCTTCCTTTGTGCTTATATACTTCATCAACAGCCACCTCGCAACCATATTATACCGTTATCGGAATAATGTCAACGATCTTTAAAAGCATTTTTATATTTCAAGACCTGATCCCTCTGCATACATTTTGAAATAAGTGTCAAACTGCCGCTGCCAGCCTACAAGGGTTAAGGTTTTTTCGAGACTGCTGCAATGGCCTTTTCACTCCCTGCAAAAACAGGGAATTTTACTTTGCAACTTCAAGGAACCGTCCGCCCCCCCTTCACGGTATTTTTATTATGCACCAGATATATAGTTCGTCGTTGCTAATCGGGTGACTGGTTTTGTAATGTTAATCTACAGTTTGTTTAATTGCTTTCAATAAAGCATGTGCGGCTTCATTAGCTGTCATTCCGTCAAGGTTAAAATGCATCTTTGCTTTCCGGTAGGTTCTCGAAAAATATTGAATATCTTTTTTGATTTCCCTAAGGTATAGTGGTTTATTCCTCTCATTTAGCACATTATAAAGAGGTTTTGATTCATCATCATAGAAAGTTAGGCGCTCAAAAATGTTTTCCGCCTTGTCTTTCAGCGCTATTGTAAGCACATCAGAATGTTTGTTGATAATTGCGGAATAGCTCTGGTATAAACCGCTGGGTGGCATGGCTATAACAATATTATCCTCATTCTTTGTTAGAATATCATCTAGAATATGCTTTACCTCATCACGATAACCTTTTTCATTAATAAATGCGAGGGTTCTCTTTTTTATCGATGAAATGTGTTCGTTCATGCGTTCTTCAACTTCAAAATCAAAATCAAAAAATTTATAGTCCATTATTTCTGCCAACAATTTGCCAATAGTGCTTTTCCCGATACATGAAACTCCTACAAGCAAAATACGCATTAATATCCACCTCCACAAAACTCTTTTGTTTATTAACAAACCACCATACTACAATACATTCGAGAAGTTAATGTTTGAGTTCTGACAAACAGCTCATCGCTTTTCTAACTTTGGTAAGCAGCACATGCTAAATTCACCGAATTTACAAGAATTCTTTTTCTGCGAGTTCATTTTTAAGTATTACCACAAAACCATTTTCGTTGAATTCCGGCCACACTTCCTTTATTATATTGGCTAAAAGAACGGTGCAATTGAGTTCGTAATAGTCTTTGAAAATATTTGCCATATTATCAGCCCCCCCACAGTGTTCATCCCAAGCGAATGATACTTTATTAACGATTTCAGAAGCATAGATCGCTACTATTAATTTCAGGATGGTGATAGCGTTCGACCCTGATTTGTCCTGTGCCAAGTTGAATAGCTTCATGAGGACACCACTGTAAGCAGGCAAAACAGCTTAAGCAGTTAGTGCCCCAGATTGGTTGCTCATTATCAAGAGTTATATTCTTAACAGGGCATACTTTAGCGCAGGTGCCACAGCCGGAGCAGTGGTCATTAGCCTTAAAAGCAAGTGCTTCCCATCCTTGTCTGGCTGCATATAGCAGCATCGGTATGACCGGTTTAATAACCTTAAAAAAGAGGCCACGGAATAGCAAAGCAGAAAGCCAGGTTTCCAATTCAATCTTACTTGTACTACGAGTGCTAATTACCCGGGCAATTTCATCAATCCCCCTGCTTGCTTTACTCAGGCCTGAATCCGTGATTTACAAACGAAACATTGTTTTTGCCACATATCTGTTGGCCATTTAAAGGCAATAATACAACATAGCAGTTAAGAATGGTCTAAAAACATTTTCATATCAGTTTAGCACGACGCTCTATGACAAAACCATATCGTCAGGACATACTTATCCCTTGGCTTTTTGGGTCTGCTCAAATTACCATTATTTTCCCTGGTGCTTCGTTCAGGCGAGGCAATAATATATCCGCCTGAAGGTAACAAACCAGGGGCTGTGGCACCCAAAAGCAAGTTTGTAGCGCCGGGCATGGTGAACAAGCTTTGCCGCCAGGGTGATCAGGTTCTGGATTACCGTGCGGATTCTTCTGCGCTGCGCTTTCTTACGAAGCGGTGCGTCGGCTGATTTAAGGCTTTCCTGGCCGAGAAAACGCAAAATGTTGTAAGCGGCCAAGCTCAGGTGCAAAACCAGGTTGTTGGTCTTAAACTTGCCTGAAGGCAGCCTTTCTAAATCCAGCTCGGTTTTTACTTCGCTGTGATATTGTTCACTGGTGCCGTGGTTTTGATACTGTTTGATC
>PWEB01000020.1 GCA_003553305.1 Syntrophomonadaceae bacterium | reverse complement strand
TATACAATTATTAATTATTCAATTATTATTCCTGTAAATATTCCTTTCTGAAATGATACTCTGCAAGACGATAAACTTCTTTCATTGGCAAACCGGATTGCTCTGCTATACTCTGACAATCCTCATATTCAGGGCAGTACTGAAGGGGATAATGCTCCCCCTGGGCAGGAGTATATTTAACTCTCACCTGACCCCATGCGGTCTGGACCAGTTTAGTTTTCCGTGCACTCATAATTTTACGTGTGGTGGTCGCACGAAGGCCCAGGGTTGTGGTTTCCGTAAATACAATCTGCTGGAGCAATTTTTGCTTTTCAGGGGTAGAAAGAATGGTTAGCTGAACCCCGGGGCGGTTTTTTTTCATCTGAACCGGGGTAAAGTAGACATCCAAAGCTCCGGCAGCAAACAATTTTTCCATCAGGTAGCCATAGATTTCAGGGTTCAGATCATCAATATTAGCTTCAATTACAATTATTTTCTCCTCATAACCAGATTCAGAAATTTGAACATAGCCGTACAGCAGGCGAAGGTAATTGGGGTGACCGGGATCTATACTGCCTGCTCCATAACCGACAGATTCAATGTTAAAATTGTTCAGCGGCCCAAAAGAATCAGCCAGAGCGGTTACTATTGCAGCGCCGGTAGGGGTAACCATTTCATAATTGCTGTCATGGCCTTCGATGGGGACCTGCCGTTTGGTCAACAACTCCAGGGTTGCCGGGGCTGGCAGAGGCAATCTGCCATGAGCTGACATTATTTCACCTCTGCTGGCAGGTAATGGTGAGCAGTAAATGCGGTCAACTTTTAAAAGATAAAGCGCTGCACATGTACCTACAATATCAATAATCGCATCAAGCGCTCCAACTTCGTGGAAATGCACTTTTTCCACTGCAATCCCGTGGACTGCCGCTTCTGCTTCGGCCAGACGGCGGAAAACAGCAGAACTGTTTTGGCAAACCGGCTGGGGCAGATCAGACTGATCAATAATCTCTAAAATATTAGAAAGATGCCGCTCTACAGGGGAATTATCTTCGAGCTGAACCAGGGCTTTAGTTCCGGCTATTCCACCGCGGGTCACTTTTTCTGATTCCAGGCGGTAGCCGGACAAATTAAGCTTTTTTAGCAGTTCCTGCAAACTGGCAAGATCCACTCCGCAATCTAAAAGCGCACCCAGAGTCATGTCGCCGCTGATTCCACTGTAACAGTCGAAATAGATAATTTGCTCTACCGGTTTAATTGAGTCTTTACCGGTGGTGGGAGTTGGAACCACAGATGCAGGGGTAAAATAATTTTCACTCATCTTTCCGCTCTCCTTCCCCGACCTTGTTTATAAGCGCGGCCATGTAACCGGCCCCGTAGCCGTTGTCAATATTAACCACACTCACCCCGGATGCACAGCTGTTTAACATGGTGAGCAGGGGAGCAATGCCGCCGAGATTAGCTCCATATCCAACACTGGTTGGAACAGCAACCACGGGACAAACCGCCAGTCCACCAACTACGCTGGCCAGGGCTCCTTCCATCCCGGCAACAACTATAATGACCCGGGCCTCACTCAGCTTATCCCAGTTATCAAAGAGGCGGTGTATTCCGGCTACTCCGACATCATAAAGACGCTCGACGCGGCTGCCAATCAGTTCAGCAGTCAGCGCCGCTTCCTCGGCTACCGGTATATCCGCGGTTCCCGCTGAAACGACAGCAACATATCCAACCGGTTCCGGATCAGTTTCTCCGCGCAGCACCAGCGCTTTTGCTGAACGATGATATTCAACCGCGGGATAAGCGGCTTTAACCGCTTCATAAACCTGTTCTTCGGCCCTGGTAGCCAGGACTGTGCCTCCGGTGGCAGTCAATTTTTCAAAAATGGCCACAATCTGCTGATTGGTTTTTCCCGGACAATAAATTACTTCGGGAAAACCACTACGCAAATAACGCTGGTGGTCAACACGGGCAAAACCAATGTCTTCATAAGGAAGGTTTTGCATTCGTTCTGAGGCCTGTTCGACACCCAAAGTTCCATTCTGCACGGCTGTTAGCATTTGCTGAAGCTTTTTCTGATTAATTTCTCCGAACCCCTTTCATATCTCATTTTATTGATTATATCATAACAGGGAAAATCATCTTTAAAGGAAAACCAGTCTTCACATCGAATTTTATTAAAGGATGCTACCCGGAAAGGAGAATGGTGCAATGCTTATTGAATTTGACGGAAATAATCCGCAGGTCGATGAAAATACGTTTATAGCTCCGACGGCAACTTTAATCGGAGATGTTATCGTAGAAGAAAACGTTAGCATATGGTTTGGAGCAGTTCTGCGGGGGGACTTTGGCCAAATAATAGTCCGCAAAGGAAGCAGTGTTCAAGACAATGTAGTAGTGCATGTGATCCCTGAATGTAAGACCGTAATCGGAGAGAATGTAACCGTTGCTCATGGCGCAGTCCTGCATGGCTGCAGCATTGAAAACGGTGCTGTGATCGGCATGAATGCCGTTCTTCAGGATTTCTGTCAAATCGGGGAATATGCGATGATCGCTGCAGGCAGTGTGGTTTCTTCAAACATGGAGGTTCCACCACGCCACCTCGCAGCAGGCGTCCCGGCCCAGATCAAGAAAGAAATTACCGGAACATCCCTGATGTGGATCACCCAGAGCGCACCAATGTATCAGGAAATTGCCCAACGCTATATTGACCAGGGCATAAGCGAAAAGTAATCCATAGAATATCTCGGTGCTTCTGCCTTCCAAAGACACGCCGTTTCGGGCATCCCTTGGCCGGGCATAAATTCGAAGGGCAGATTTACTTTCCCAACCACCCGCAGGGTCTTTATGACGGGAGTCTCTTCTGTGATATCTACAATTTCTGGCCGCAATCCAAAATCAATAGTTTATAAACTGCTGATTTGCAGGTTCTCTAATACGGTATTGTGAGAAGTTTCTAAGCACCTCTTCACCGATTCCAAAAAGGGCCACTCATAAGAGCGGCACGCCATTTTTCCCGCAAATCAGGATAACGGGCCGCCATCTCATTTAAAAGTTGTTCCATCTCAGTGCGTTTGGTTTTATCATTAACCGGACAGGGGTTTTTAACAAGAGGTAAGTTTTCACGCTTTGCAAGCGCAGTCAAAGTGCTTTCGGGGAGCTGAATGAGAGGACGAATCTGGTATAAATCAGCACGATCAAGGTAGGTGACCGGTTTAAAGGTATCCATCCGGCCGGTATAGATCAAGTTAAGCATGAAGGTTTGCATAGCATCATCTAAATGATGGCCAAGGGCTACCTTGTTACACTCCAACTTTTTGGCAGCCTGGTGCAGGGCACCGTGACGCATATTTGAGCACAGGGCACATGGGTTCTTTTCCTGCCTTTGCTCAAAAACTATTTTTGCAATTGCTGTTTCCTCTAGATGCAGGTTGACGTTCAGCTTTTGGGCTAAATCATGAAGAGGCTGCGGGTCGATTTCCCAACCAAGATGAACATAAATAGCCTGCAGGCTAAAATCAACGGGAGCATGTCGCCGAAATATATCCATAAGATAAAGCAGTACTGCACTGTCTTTCCCCCCTGAAATACCCACGGCCACTTTATCGCCTTCTTCGATCATCTTAAAGTCATAAATTGTTCGTTTAACCTTGGTAAGAAACCACTTTCTGTCACTGCGACGCAATTCAACAGGCACCCTTTCTCCAATTAAGCGGTAATAATTTAGTTATAATAGTAATCAGTACTATCTCATTACTTTATAATACAAATAACCTGTGCTGGCAACCTGGCTTTCACCGCCTTCAAAATTCAAAACCTTACAGTTCAGAACAAAAAACGGAAAAATTTGCTTCTTCAAGATTCATAAAGAACATATATTGCAGGGATTCTTTAGCTTATGGTGAATAAATATGCTACGCAACAAGCAACAAATTCCTGGGAAAGGGTTTTACTATAAAACCTGAACAATTTTTGAAACCTCGCAAAGGGAAGCCTATAACTTATAAAATAGAATTATAATACACATAAACCATGTGAATAAAAGGGGGTAAGGTTATTATGAAAGAAATAATAAAAGGCCTTGAAGTAATCCAAAAGGACGATGATCTGATATCCCTGGGGTCAAGATTGGCGTTTCATCCTTTAGCGATCAAGGAAGCCAGGGGAGCTATATTAATAGATTATGATGGAAATGAAATCATAGATTTTTTATCAGCCGCCTGTGTAGCAAATATTGGGCACAGCCATCCTAAGGTGATTGATGCAATTATTGAACAAACCAAACAGTTTATTCACTACAATCCGGCTTATGCAGTTTATGAGCAAATGGGCAATCTGGCAGAGGAACTGATTCGTATTACGCCTGGTAATTTTCCAAAGCGGGTAGCATTTAGTCTATCTGGGGGAGATGCTAATGACAATGCCATAAAAGTTGCCAGAAGCTATACCAAAAGAACAAAAGTTATTTCTTATCATCGTTCATACCATGGAACGACTTATGGGGCATTATCGCTATCCGCGGTTAGCTTAGCTATGAGGAAAAACCTAGGACCTTTCTTGCCCGATGTATATCACATACCTTATCCGGACTGTTATAGGTGTAACAGCGCATCTAATGATTCCGGATGTAACATGGCTTGTATGGAACAATTAAAAGAATTGTTTAATACCGTTGTACCGAAAGAGGAAGTGGCAGCAATATTCTTGGAACCATTTCAAGGAGATTCGGGAGTGATAGAACCACCAGCCGAATACATCGAAGAATTAGTTAAAGTATGTAAAGAAAATGAAATCCTTTTAGTGGTAGATGAAGTTCAAAGTGGCTTTGGGCGTACTGGAAAATGGTTTGCGAGCGAGCATTACGGTTTGGAACCAGACATGATTGTACTAGGGAAAAGCATCGCCTCGGGAATGCCGTTAGCTGCCCTGGTGGCACGAAAAGAGATACTTGAGAGCTGGGAAGCGCCTGCCGGATCCTTTTCAACAGCAGGAAACCCTGTATGTTGTGCGGCATCCCTTGCTACGATAGATGTTATAGAAAAAGAAGGACTTATTAAAAGAACTGAAGAGTTGGGGCTCTATGCGGTTAAGCGTTTTGAAGAAATGAAAGGAAACCATGCTTTGATCGGTGATGTAAGAGGAAAAGGATTGATGTTGGGGGTAGACCTGGTTAAGGACCATAAAACCAAAAAACGCGCAAACGAAGAAACCGCAAAGATTTCTTATAGATGCTGGGAAAAAGGCTTGTTTATAACTTTTTTCAGTGGCAATGTGCTTAGAATTGCCCCACCACTTATGATATCGAGGGAACAAATTGATAAAGCCTTAGATATTATCGAAGACGCATTAGGTGATGTTGAAGCAGGAAGAGTCCCGGATGAAATTTTAGACAATGTTAAGGGGTGGTAAGAAGATAAGGTGTTGAGTCACCGCTGACAACCATAGCGAAACTCTTTTAACACCATTTTTCACTTAAGGTTCTTGCAAAACAACTTCCGGTTTTTGCATAGCTAACAAATTATTGCTAAGATGACCAGTTAATCAGTATATCATTAGGGGAATAGTTTTTAACATTAAAATCAGCAAGGTGAGATAGGAGGCATTTTTTTGGTCCGTCATGTAAAAAAGAAAAAAAGGCTTGGAAAATCTTTGCTTGTCCTGGCAATTCTATCTTTGATTGCTTTCGTCCTGGGTTATTTTTATGCAATTAGCGATCTCAGTTTCTGGTAAAAGAAACCAAAATAAGCTGCGCAAACCTCAAGGCATCTACTTGCCGTTTTCGCAACTTATCTTCTTTTAGCGGACAAAGGTCCTGATCAGAAGGGCGATTTGTAGTAACCCCTGTTATGTTGATGCCCACTTTCGTAAAAAATGGGGTCGGAAGAAAATTGAAATCGCTTCGCTATAGCGAACATCTAGTGTTTATGCACCAGAACTTCAAAGTGGGGGAGTTTTAAACCGTTTTTACCTCTTCGGTTAAGCAGACTGTGTGCCTGTTTCTCAGCTGCGGTAACAACCTGCAGACGGCGCACCCTGCTTCCAAGTTTTTCTAAGTATAATCCAAATCTGGATGCCGTTTTTTCAGATGAAAATTGCAGACCATCGGTATCGACCACCATCTGGCTGTAGTAAGGGGGAACCATCCCCTTAAGAACCTGTTTTAATTCCTTTAAATTGACATTATCGGCAAATCCGCGCAACTTCAGGTACAATATACCCTTTTGCTCTGTAAGCGACACTTTAAGCGCTGATAAGGAAGCATCTGTTGACTTTACTTTTCCAGCCGGAGCTTGCAGCATACGTTCTAATAGGGTAACCGGCTTGGAACTGACAGACTGCTGCCGCTTCAGGAATTGATCATAGCCGCGGTTACGATATTCAAAGTGCCTGCTCAAGCCCCACCCGATTGCCCTGTGAAGAGCGGATGACCATCCTGTCCTGGGAACATTTTTAAATATATTTGAAAGTGAATAAAACTTTTTCAGAGCTTTTACTGTTTCTACCTGCAGCTCTTCCGGTGACATCATATCCGGCTTAAAAACAGCATGCTGTCCCTCATAGAGGGACCAATCATAGGTCATAATCCTACCTTCCTTTTCGAGCTTTTCATAGAAGGGAGTTCCCGGGAAAGGAGTGAGGATCGTAAACTGGATACTGTCGATATGGGCATTTATAGCAAAATCAGCAGTCTCTCTGATTGTTTCAGCAGTATCTGCCTCCCCACCAAATACAAACATCCCGTGTATCCTGATCCCATATTCGTGAAAACGGCGAATTGACTCTTCAATATCCTCAAAGCTCTGCTGCTTATTATAGCCCTTCAGAGTTTCAGGGTTAATCGACTCAAAACCGATATAAACAATACTGCAACCGGCCCTCGACATTAAATCCATTAATTCATCATCAAAGGCTGCATCAACCCGAACCTGGGCTCCAAACCCTTTGAGGTTAATGTCATCCCTTTCAATCATTTGACTTAACAGTTCTTTGCTGTGTTTAGGATGAGCAACAAAATTATCATCGCAGAAAAATACATGTTTCCCGTCAAATTGGATCAATTCTTCCAAAATGCTTTCCGTGCAGCGATAACGATAGCGGCGGCCAAACATTTGAGTAACACAGCAGAAACTACAATTATAGGGGCAGCCCCTTGAAGTCATCACCGGTATACTGCGCATTGCAGAAGAATTTTCAATCAGGGAAAGATCAGGAATAGGCAGCGTATCCATATCTATCCTTGCTTCCAAGGGATCATTGTGAACCGGCTTTCCATCGGCCCAATATGACACACCGGGGATATTTTCCGGGATCCTGCCTTCTTCTATAGAGCGGACCAGGGGTAGAAAGCTGTATTCCGCTTCGCCCCGTACAATATAATCAGCAAACTGCAAAGCTTCATCCGGTAAGAATGAGGAGTGAATTCCACCGATCACTACCGGGATATCATTAGACCTTAACAAACCTGCAATCTGGTAACCTTCCCGACAGGTAGCAGTTGTAGTTGATATCCCGACCAGGTCTGCATCAAGGATCTCATCCCAGGGTAATGCATCACCAGTCCCCAGGTAAAAATTAACTTTATAACCATCATTCTGTAGCTGCGTTCCCAGGATTGGCAGGCCCAGACGGGGCATCCGGACATGCTTGTAAACATGGTCCTCTTTTGATTGCGGCTCAATAAGAACGATTTTCTCCATCTCAAAACCACTCCTTTCCCCTGATTGATCGGCCTTTAATCATACCATCATTTCTCAAATCAAGACTGCACAGACCGCCATAAAGATCAGCTCTGGATTGCTTTAATATATGGATCTTCTTTATGAAGACATAAAAGGAACAGGTTAATCTTTATCCCTATCCCTTTTATAGCTAAAAATCTCTGATTGCTACAGGTTATTTAATTAAGCGTATACAAAGCGGATACTGAAAATCTACTCCTTCATTAACTTTTACTGAAGCAACTATCACCATAACCAACCAAAATATACCTACCCCGATTAAAAGGATGATTCCAATAATAAGAGGGATCAGGATAATAGAAACAATTGTATAAATAGCTATGCTGACCTGGAAATTTAAGGCTTCTTTACCCTGCTTGTCCACCCAGGCCGATTGATCTTTTTTGATCAACCAAATTATAAGGGGGCCGATGATATTCCCAAAAGTTGGAACCACCAGCTGGGCTAGAGCTGCAAGATGAGCTAACATCCCAAAAGTTTGATCATCTCGACTAAGCTGAACTCCACCGCTCATTACGCAACCTCCTCCATCCTGGCTCCAATTTGTTCCAAATTAGCCTGGTTAATCTTCTTCTGTTGTTTGAACAATAACAGATTACCTGCTAAACTGTATATCCATAATAAGACATATGGTACTAGATTGCAAGAGGTAGAAACGGGTTTATACCTTTTAAGGGTGCGTTTCTAACCGCTATGGCCTGTTCACTCAAACTCCTGAGGTTGGTTTTTAAGATATCCCTTGAGCGTCAGACCTGATTCTTTCCATTCACCGGCTTTATCAATCCCGATAAAGCGGTAATGCCAGGGCTCGTAAATATAGCCGGTGATATGCTCTTTGCCTTCAGGATAACTCATGGCAAAACCATATTCGTGAGCATTATCAGCCAGCCACCGGCCTTGTTCGGTTTGGCCAAATTGATCGGAAAAGTCAACCGCGGTTCCCCCGAAATCCACGGTGGTGCCAAGTTGGTGTTCAGATTGTCCGGGGCGGGCGCTAAACCGATTTGCTGCTTCTTCACCATGCTGACTGGCATAATCCCCAAAAATTCTCTTTTGGGTTGCATAACTCCGGTAGGCGGAACGAATACTTAAACTTACCCCGTCACGATCAGCTCCATCCCACAATTCTTTGAGGTGTTCAAGTGCTTCCTCGCGCAGCTGCATATCGTAAGAAGGATTCATATAGCTGGGGATCGGTTTTAAATTGGAAGGCACATAATCACTTTTCAGGGTTGTATCTTTCGTGACCAGGGCCAGAAGATAATCGCCGTCCACAATCACTTTTAATTCCTGATCATGATCCGGATCGTCACTGCTCTTTTCATCGGTAGAGGGTTTCACATCATCAGCACGATCGCGATCTGGATCTTCGTCCTCAATTTCCAGATCACCTTCTTCATCTTCCTCAAATGGATCGTCAACTTCTGGCCGATCATCTGAAGCATCCTCATCGATCACAGCAGAATCATCCTCTTCCCCTTCAGGATCAGCGGGTGTATCTTCCATAAGTTCGGAGCAACCCACCACAGCATAAATCATGGTTACGGTAATGGTTGTCAATAAAATCAGCCTCAGCTGATGTGATTTTTTCTCAGGCAATAAAACCCCTCCACATGAATCTATCTTAAGAAATCCTGCTGATTTTATGCTTATTCAATTGAAACAGCTCGTTTATGAAGCAATTTATTTAGCATAAATCAACTCTTCCGCTTTACCGGTAATTGCAGCCGCGGTAATCCCCCGCTTCTCCATGACCAGCGGGCCCGGCGCAGAATTACCAAAGTCGTCCAGGCCGATGATAGCCCCTTTTGGACCTGCAAAACTTTCCCAGCCCATAGGCAGGGCAGCCTCTATAATAAGCCTGCGCGTAGCTGATTCGGGCAAAACCTTTTCACGATAGGCCTCATCCTGGGCCATGAACAATTCCCGGCTGATCATGCTGACCACACGAACGGAATGTCCTTTGTCCTGCAGTTCCTGCTGGGCCTGTATGGCAGGGTCAAGCTCCGAACCACTGGCTATTAAAACCAGGTCTATTTTCCCCCCGATCTCCTGGCTTACAACATAACCTCCCCGCAGTGCTGCTTTGCCCGACCCCTGCAATTGAGGTAGTTTTTGGCGGGAAAGGATCAGGGCTGTTGGCCCGCAACGACGCTGCAAAGCATGCAACCAAGCTGCAGAGGTTTCTTTCCCGTCAGCCGGCCTGAGCACATGCAGGTTGGGAACAGAACGCAGGTTAGCGAGATGTTCCACCGGTTGGTGGGTGGGACCGTCTTCCCCTACCGCAATACTGTCATGAGTATAAACGAAGACTACTGACAAACCCATCATTGCCGCTAACCTGACCGGAGGTTTCATGTAATCGTAGAAAACCAAAAAAGTGGAGCCAAAGGGCCGCAATCCACCGTGAAGGAAAATTCCGGAAAGAGCAGCACCCATGCAATGTTCGCGAACCCCAAAATGCAGGTTATTTCCAGCAGGATTAGCAGCCTGATAATCATCAAATCCTTTTAAGTAAGTTTTAGTAGAAGCGTTTAAATCCGCTGAACCGCCAATCATATTAGGCAGGTATTCAGCTAACACCTGCATCACTTCACCTGATGCGGCACGAGTAGCCACCGGCTGGTCATCAAAACTCCAGAGCCGGGAATCTTCAGCTAACTCACCAGGGATCTGTCCTGAAAACCAGGCCTCCCATCTTTCGGTCATTTCAGGATATTCGCTGCGGTAGTCGCTAAAAAGTTTGTTCCACTCTTCTTGCCTCGCGTTAAGACTATCTTTATAACCATTGAAATGTTCATATACTTCCGGAGGCACATGGAAAGCAGGCTCTAAAGGCCATCCAAGATTTTTCTTGGTCTGCAATACTTCGTCTGTCCCCAGCGGGGCTCCATGAACTCCGGCAGTACCTTGCTTATTCGGCGAACCGTAACCAATCTCGGTGCGCACCATAATCATGCTGGGCCGACCTGTTTCCTGTTTTGCCTCTTCAAGGGCCTCTGCAAGAATCTCAATCCGGTTACCTTCTTCTACCCTCAAGACCTGCCAGCCATAAGCTTCAAAACGCTTGCCCACATCTTCAGTAAAAGTAAGATCGGTGCTGCCATCAATGGTGATCTGATTGTCATCATAGAGACAGATCAGTTTGCCCAGCTTTAAATGGCCGGCCAGTGAAGCGGCTTCTGAGGTAATGCCCTCCATCATGCAACCGTCCCCGGCATAGATGTAGGTGTGATGGTCAACCAGGGGATAACCGGGACGGTTAAACTCAGCAGCCAGGCGGCTCTCGGCAATAGCCATACCCACCGCGTTGGCGAAACCCTGGCCCAGAGGCCCAGTGGTAGTTTCTACACCGGGAGTATGGGCATATTCCGGGTGACCGGGCGTCCTGCTGCCCCATTGTCGAAAGTCTTTTATCTCCTCAAGAGAAAGAGGGTAACCAAAAAGGTGGAGCAAGGCATAAAGCAGCATCGAACCGTGTCCAGCTGAAAGAACAAAACGGTCACGATCAGGCCAATTGGGGTGGTCAGGACTATGCTTCAGAAACCGGGTCCACAGGGTATAACCGATAGCTGCTCCGCCCATCGGTAAACCGGGATGTCCTGATTTAGCTTTTTCAACAGCATCAACAGCTAGAAAACGAATTGTATTTACAGCCGCATTATCGATAGCTTTCAAGTTAAGACACTCCATTCTTTAAGGTTCATCGACCTTTATGGTTTATCAACAACATTCATTTCTATTTTCAACGCTACATAATCAATTGGGTCAGTGGTAAAACTACTTTCCTGCTCTTTACCGAGAATAACCTTGTCAATTACAACTTCGAAACCATCTTGTTCTTCCACAATGCCTGGTTCAAAGCTCTGGATCCCCTGATCCCCGGGTTCTGGCCGTAAATCTTCAATCTCAATACTAAAATAGAGTTCAAATTCTAATTCGTTATTATCGTAATAATCGACATCAAAATTGAGAGTAATCCATTCCAGCTCAAAAACATCAGATTCATTTACTAACCAGACTAATTCTCCATTAAAGCCATGTGCTTTTGTATATTCAATAATAAACCCCGTATCAGACTCAAAAAGGTGAGGACCGTCAATTATTTCTGTAGTTGAAAGAAGAAGCTGACCATGATAGATCCAGGACCAATAATAATTAGAGGTGATCAGGGGTTCGTCAACTTCAACTTCTTCCGGATAATCCGGTTCATCAAGGTCAGGATCCTCTTCTACCTGATCTTCTAATTCCGGATCGACCAGATCGGGATCATCAACTGGATCCGGATCTGAATCATTTTCAGGATCCGGACTACAGCCGATTGATAAAAGCGCCAACAGGACAGTCAAAACAAGCACTAGTAGTAGCCTCAAAAACATGCTTCTCACTTTACCCATCTCCCTTGCATATAACCGTGAATTATAACTGTTCGACAAAACACCGCTATTACCTGCACAATTTTGAAGCAAAAATTGCCGCGATGTGTCGGGATTCACAAACTGTTGTAACCCCCGAATAATGTTTATCCCCTCAAACTTGTTAATAAATATCAACATCTTGTACTTATTGTTTCCTGCTTTATATTATAGCCCTTCTTTTACAGTTTAAAAAAGCGAAAGCCCTTTATATGCAGCAAACACGAATCTTTTTTAACGCAGCCTGGTAGAAATTTTGTTATGCTAACTGTAAAAGAAGGGTTATAAAATGAGATTATACCGGTGACTAACTCAAGCTTCAATTAGGAAATATGCAGGAGATCTTTTAAGTTCTCTTCCAGGAGGGGTTTTAGATCGAAATATTTAAGCCTGATTATTTCAATGTAATTAAAGCAAAAATCCTCATTCTTAGCAAAAAGCAGTTTACCTTTAGCAGCCTCATAACAAAACCCGAGGCTGCTATGCCGGAGATGCTTTCTGAGGTTATCTAGTCCGAGAAGCAATGAAGCGTGAGAGCGAGCTGCTGATCATCCCCAGCAAAGTGAAAACTTTTAAGCCTAGCGGCAAAAAAATCTTAGAAAGCCTGGAGAGTATCATGGTCATGACCACTGATAGCTCCAACCGTCGAGCTTTCGGTAGTCGCTTCAAAGTGCCAAGATTACTAGAATTAGCCGGCTTCTCGCCCGATATTTATCTCGATGTCAAAGAACAGAATGACTATTTGTCATAAATTAACTGCTGGGTTTTTAAGTTTTAGGGTGTTCAAAACCCGATTTAACCTTAGATTTAGAAGATGCCTATGGTAAAGATTTGCGGAGCTTGTTTAAGCATGCAAAATATTCTAGCTGCAGTGATTAAAGGTGCTAAAAAAGCATAGAGTTGGTAACGAAATTGTTTCGATATAGAAAAAGTTGCCTGGGTTCCTCATAAAAATGCTAATAAAGGGAATATTTAATGTGACGTGGAATATAGATTTTACAGGGCTGTTGAAAATTATTATCTTTCTACTAGTTTGCCCAAGAAGAGGGTGCGCGGTTGTTTGATTTAGTGATCCGAAATGGAAAAATTGTGGATGGAACCGGGGGGCCCTGGTTTAAAGCAGATCTATCCTGTAAAGATGGAGTAATTGCGCAAATTAACAACC
>PWEB01000083.1 GCA_003553305.1 Syntrophomonadaceae bacterium | reverse complement strand
TCCTTCCTGGGCCATTTCCTGGGCTTGATCAGCATTGAAAACAACTTTACCGGAAGCAGCTCCCGGAGAAGCAGGAAGACCGCGGGCAATATAGTTCATTTTAGCGGCAGGATCAATACGCCAATGCATTAAATGTTCAAGCTGTGCAGGGTCAACTCTTTGCAGGGCCTGAGTTTTATCGATTATCCCTTCATGAACCATGTCTACTGCAATACGCATAGCAGCAGAGGCTGTTCTTTTTCCGTTGCGGGTCTGAAGCATGTACAGTTTTTTCTTTTCAATGGTAAATTCAATGTCCTGCATATCCAGGTAATGTTTCTCAAGAGTCCGGCAGGTGTCAATAAATTGCTGATATGCTTCGGGCATATCTTGCTTCAACCTATCTAATGAGTGGGGGGTGCGAATTCCGGCTACAACATCTTCTCCCTGGGCATTAAGTAAATATTCACCGTAAATCTTTGGTTCTCCGTCTGAGGGGTTACGGGTAAATGCCACCCCGGTTCCACTGTCTTCTCCCAAATTACCGAAAACCATAGCCTGAATATTAACCGCTGTACCCAAATCATCTGGTATACGATTGGCCCGACGATAAAAAGCCGCCCGATCGGTATTCCAGGATTTAAAAACCGCTTCTACGGCTAAGAAGAGTTGTTTTTTTATATCAAGCGGAAATTCCTGACCGGTTTCTCTGCGCACCAGTTCCAAAAAATCTTCAATAATCTGCTCCAGGGCATTTTCATCCAGTTCAGAATCGGTATTAACCTGTTTTTCATGCCTCATTTCAGTTAATACATTTTCAAAATGATGATTTCCGATATTTAAGACAACGTCCCCAAACATCTGCAAAAAGCGGCGATAGCAATCGAGAGCAAAATGGCGATCACCTGCTTCATTGGCCAGATGATTAACTGTAGTCGGGTTTAGCCCTAAATTTAAAATAGTATCCATCATTCCGGGCATTGAAACCACTGAACCGGAACGAACCGATAAAAGAAGCGGACTTTCACCACCAAAACTGCGCCCTGTTTGCAGCTCCAATAATTTCAGGTTTTCCATAATATCGTTTTTTAGCTCCGGCCAAAGGCCTTCACCCTCTTTTAAATATTGGTTGCACGCTTCGGTTGTAATAGTAAATCCAGGAGGAACAGGCAGGCCAATGCTGGCCATCTCAGCCAGATTAGCACCCTTCCCGCCAAGCAGACTTTTCATCGACCGATCACCTTGCTCAAAAGGATAGACATATTGACTGGCCATCAAATCTTTTCTCCTCCTTTAATAGTTTGCATGATTCGATTAGCAACCTCTTCGACTGCCTTGTCAGACACTTCGAATATAGTACAGCCAATTTTTTTCATCAAGCGGCGGGCATAATCAAGTTCTTGCTCAATCCTTTCAACAGCCACATAGTCAGCCTTGTCATCAAGGCCAAGCGACTTAAGGCGTTCCTGCCTGATTTGTCTCAACTGGTAAGGATTAATGATTAATCCAATAATCTTGTGTGGTGGAACCCAGAAAAGCTCTTCAGGCGGCTCTACCTCAGGAACCAGGGGCAGGTTGGCCACCATAATTCCCTGGTGGGCAAGATACATACTAAGTGGAGTTTTCGATGTCCTCGAAATACCAATCAGAACCACCTCGGCTTGCATTAAACCCCGTGGATCTTTGCCATCATCATGTTTAACAGCAAATTCCACTGCGGCAACCCTCCGAAAGTAAGCTTCGTCAAGTTGACGCAGCCGGCCTGCTTCAAAGTGTGGCTCCTTGTGAGTGACCTTGCTAAATGCATCCATTAACGATCCAAGTATATCTGCAGTCTGGACGGCGTGCTTTCCTGCTTCCTCAACCATAGCCTTACGTAATTCCGGAACTACTAAAGTATACACAATAATCGCATTGCAAGTCTTCGCTTCTTCAAAAACTGCTTTGATTTGCCCACAATCCTCCACAAATGGCACCCGGCGAAGCTCTATATGACCAGAATTAAACTGGCTGGCCACAGCCTTTACCACAAACTCAGCAGTATCGCCTATCGAATCGGAAAGTATGTAGACTACCGGTTTCTCTGTAACCTCTTCCATCAATAAACCCCTCTCCTAAAAAATAACAGTGGCATTTAATTGATCCGGCACCTGTTCAAAAAAACTGGCTAATGATAACAAGCCTGATCTGCTTAATGTGAATATACGATACTAGACCCTAACGTTCCTGCTGACCGGATGAGTTTTATGGAGTTTGCATCTTAGAAAAGTCAGCCAGACTGTTAAATGAAAGCTTGATTGCAGCAAGCAGGCTTAATCTGTTAGCAGAAAGTTTCTCATCTTCGACCATGACCATGACATTGTCAAAGAATTTGTCAATCGGATTTTTCATATTCTTCAGTTTTTTTAGGCTCTCAACCGAATTATCTGCATCCGCTAATTCATCCTGCAGTTTCTGGTATCTCTCGAAAAGTTCTTTTTCCGCAGGATCAGAAAGTAGACCCTGATCGATATCATTCCCCGGAGCCTTTTTGGCCAGGTTAGCCACCCGGTTATAAGCGACAATCACATCGTCAAGAAGGGGACCTTTTTGGTAATCTTTTAAAACACCAGCCCTTTCGAATAGCTCTGCCACAGTATTAAAAGGTACTGCAAGTACAGCTTCAGCTATGTCATTGGAGTATCCACGTTCCTGCAAGGTGAATCGAATCCGCTGAATCAGGAATTCCCGCACGCTGCTTTCTACTTTTTCATACTGCTTTGTATTCATTTCTAAGCTCGAAGAGAGCACCTCAAGGGCATGATCCAGATAATCCTGCAGGGACAAGTTAATTTCAAACCCGAGCAGTATGCTGACTGCACCCTGAGCCTGTCTGCGCAAACCGTAAGGATCCTGTGAACCGGTTGGCTGAATTCCAACTGCAAAACAACCGGTCAGAGTATCTATCCGATCAGCCAATGAAACAATAGCCGACTCCATTGCGGAAGGAAGTTGATCTC
>PWEB01000196.1 GCA_003553305.1 Syntrophomonadaceae bacterium | reverse complement strand
GTTGGCCGGGGGCTTTAACTTTGACTAAGTGGTGAAAATGATAATCACAAAACGTTTTTTTTCGTGTTGATATCCCTTCGTACGTTCTTTCCGGGTGGGCGGGGAGCGATGGGCAGGGGCTATTTAATATAATGTACATTATAGGATAGCCGGGTAGATAACTCTTTGGGTTGAGTTTATCTATTAGCTTTAAATAGCTTCTTTGGTTTAAATACTCACAGAAGGCAGGCTGCTCCTATAATGCCCATTATGTTAATATAGCTTTGGGTGGTTTTTTCTGGCGGGCTTTTTGTTTTTCAGGGTTGGAGCGGCTCTTTGCTTTTTTGTTTTTACCTATAAAACAATTTCAACTAAAAAATAAAAAAGCAATGTGCCGCAAGTGTGAGGGCACAAAAAGCCTGACAGTAAAAAACCACGAAGGGTTGGAAGGGGAAGGGCAAAAAAGACAGGGAGAATGCCGCTAAACAACCTTTGATATATTTTATCCTGTTTAGCGGCATGGCTGGATTTTTTGCCCTGTGGAGTGGGTGGATTGGTTATTTTTCCCTGCTAAGCGGATGACATCTTTCCAGCTTACTTTGCAAGCTGCTAATGTTGCTTAGCTGGTATCTTTCCGTTGAACTTACGTATTTATGCCCTGCCATGTATTGAACCTGTCTTAGGTTATAGTTTTTAAGCCAGTAAGTTATCACACTTGCCCTTACCTGTTTTGGGTGCAGGATTCCATGGTTTATCTTTTGCAATGACTTGAACATATGCAATAAGCTGCTATTTAGGTTCTCGCTGCCGTTGATGCTGATAAATAACCGGTTTTCGATTTGTGCTTTGTTTATTTTACCGGGCTTTCGGGCCGGTCTTGGCTTTTGTATCTCGTTTAATATTGCAGGTCTTATTTCATTTAAATACTCGTGCATCTGCATTATTTGAAAGGGTTTTAACTCCAGGTGCCGGCTGTTCCTTCTGCGGTTTCCGGGTATGTATATTTTACCTTCTTTTAGCTTTACATGGCTTGGTTCAAGCTGTTTCAGTTCATGGGTGGTTACACCTTGATAAACCAGTAAATGTAAGATTACTTTATTTCGTTTACTCCTGTTGTCGGTTGCTATATATGCCCTGCAAAGCTTTTCAAGTTCTTCAAAGCTTAAGATATTGGAAGGCAGCTTCCAGGTTTCGCCTTTTAAGTACAAGTTTGCTGCCGGGTTGGTAATATTAGGATTTTGCTCTTTCAGGTACCGGTAAAAGTTCCTTATACTCCTTAGCTTGCTGTTAATAAGCTTCTTGCTGTTTCCTTCCAATTTGCAATGGTCTATAAAGCTCAGCAAATCGTTATACCTTGTTTCTTGCGGTTGCAGGTGTTCATTTTCCAGCCAGTTTAAAAAATAACCTGCATAGTTAGATTTCTGGCGTATGGTGCTTTTGTCCTGGCCAAGCCCCTGCAAGTAACATTCAAAGCCTTTCAGCTTGCTTTTTATTTCGCCGGTAAAGATATAGCAGGGTTTTTTACTTACCGGTTTCATCGGGATTTGGCTTTGCGGAGCTCTACTTTGGTTCGGTTTACTTCGATTAACATTCATGAGCCAGATGTGTATAGATTTGCGTACTCTCCAGGCTGCTATGCCCTAAAAACCGGCTTACTTCTTCAAGGGATAACCCCGATTGTAAAAGATGTGTAGCAATCGAGTGGCGAAGCGTATGCAATCCAACAGGCTTGTTTATCTTTGCCCTTTTTGCAAGAACCTGCACACGTTTTATAAGCGAGTTACCGCACATTCGTTTTACATGGCGGCTTAAAAACAGGGCATCCCGGTTTATGCATTTAAAGCCTAATATCGTTTCCCTTGCAACGTAAATGTAATTTTCAAGGTCTTCCCTTATGGCATTTGTTATAGGCACCCACCTTTGGCGGTAGTTTTTTCCTTTTCTAACATACAGTCGCATTTCTTTAAACATCAGGTCGTTAATATCAAGTGCCATTGCTTCACTTCTTCTAAGTCCGCAGCCATAGAAAACCGCTAATATTGCCCTGTCGCGTATACCTATATAATCGCCTGTGCATGCGTTGTACATTGACCTAATTTCCCGGGGCGATAAGATATCCCTTGGCGGCTGTTTGTCTGGTGTGGCTTTAACGGGTATTTCAAAGAAGTGGTTCTCGCTTTGCTGCAGGTAGCGGTTAAAACGCTTTATGGCATTTATGTTGGCAGTGATGTAGTTTTGCGACAGTGCCCCTGTTTGACGCTTACTTGGGCGTATTTGAAGGTAACTGTAATAGCTTGATATTACCCGGGGAGTTATTTGCTCAATACATGTTATCCCGGATAATTCCAGGTAAAAGAAAAAATCACTTATGCATCTTGTGGAAGCAAGCACCGTGCCCTGGGCATAACCCAAGGTTTTTAGCCACTTTTCAAAGTTTTTTTCCAATATAACGTTTATGTTCATTACGATGGTTTTTTTATGCCCTATATTGTGCTTTTTGAAGTATAACAGTTATACTTAACTTTTCTTAATTGATGGGCGTTTTGGAAGCTTTAAGTATAACATCCCCCGATGTTATACTTATGTTATACTGTTATACTTAGTTTTAAATCCTTTAAAGCTTCATCTAAAGCCGTGATGTTTGATTGCAGGTTGGTATATTCCTGCCAGTTGGCAATTTCATACTCAAAACCAGCTTTTCTGTTACCACCTGTTCGCCGGATAAAACTGCGGTTTTCAAGCTCCCTGATGTACCTGTTTATTGTCATTGGGTTCATTCTTAGCTTTTCTCTTATCTCTTTATTGTAAAACACTCCTTTACCGTTTGATTTCACATGATATTTTATCATTTCAAAGAAGCTTCTTATGGGCTTGCTTAGCTCATCACTCTTAGCCAGCAGCACATCCCTTAAAAGCCGGTTTGCCCACTCTATATCTTCAAGGGTAGTTTCTATGTATTTCTCACCGCTTTGATGGCAGGTTTTTAGTTCCCGCTGGTACTGGTGATAAAAGGTTATGGTTT
>PWEB01000052.1 GCA_003553305.1 Syntrophomonadaceae bacterium | reverse complement strand
GTATTCCCGGCGGCATCTCTTTCTACCCTCATTCCGGCTTCTTCCATATATTTTGTAACTAACTTAATAACAGCTTCATACGATTCAGAAAAAGAAAATCTAGCCCAGCCACCATCCGGTGATTTGCCGAATTGATTTACTTCTTTAATTCTGTCTTTAATTCTGTCAAAATTAACTTTCAATTCTTTTGCCATTATTATTCCTTTCCCCGGGCGAATTCCCAGCCTGCTTCAAAAGATTGCTTGTTAATATCGACCAGCCTGGCCTTGATGGTTTGCTCCATCACCCTGAGCCATTTTTCTTTCTCAAAAGGCATAATCCGGGCCAGGATGCCCAGCAGAAATGTATTGACCATTCGTGAATTTTGTTTAACCGGTTCGTGGGAGAGAGCATCCACCTCGATCAGCCGGGCAGCCTTGCTTTCAATTTCTTTGCGGATACCGGTCGGGTATTCCATCGTTCCGGTCAGCACGGGCATCGGCTCTAACTGCTGAGTGTTTACAATCACCGTTCCTGATGGATTTAAAAAGGGCAGCCAGCGCAGCGCTTCCACTTTTTCAAAGGAGAGCAGAATGTCACCGTCGCCCTGCGGAATGAGAGGGGAGTAGACCTTTTCCCCTAAACGGGCGTGGGTAATTACGCTGCCCCCCCGCTGGGCCATGCCGTGGGTTTCAGCAGTTTTAACGTCCAGACCTTCATTAATAGCTAAAGCGGCTATAACCCGGCCGGTTAAGATAGTGCCCTGTCCGCCGACCCCGGCGATGAGGATGTCTGTTTTATGTCCATTGCTGTGCTCTTTTTTATTCATTTGTTTCACCCGCTTTCCTGGCTGCCGGCTTGATTGCATCAAAGCGGCAGAGTTGTTCACAAAGGCCGCAGGCCGTGCAGATTGTGCTGTTAATCGCAGCTTTTTCATCTTTTAAGTTAAGCGCCGGACAGCCCAGTTTCATGCAGGTTCCACATCCGGTGCACAGTTCCTGGTCGACTGCCGGTGGTTTGCCAAAAGAAGAGAGGAGGAAGACACAGGGCCGGCGCACGATGATTACTGACGGCCCCTCTGAGTCTGACTCGACCCCGCTTTTTATTGCATCACGCAATTCATCTAAATCAAAAGCGTCTGTCGCAGTCACTTTTTTTACACCAAGGGAGCGGCAGAGGTTTTCTAAGTCTACCGCAGAGGAAGGTTCTCCCTGCAAAGTTGAACCGGTTCCCGGATGGCACTGGTGCCCGGTCATTGCCGTGGTGCTGTTATCAAGAATAAGCACCGTAATCGGTGCATTGTTATAGACCGCATCGAGCAGAGGGGTGATTCCTGAATGCAGGAAAGTCGAATCCCCGATCACTGCCGCTGTATTCCTGGCAGAATCCGGATTTGCCCGAGCCATGCCCAGGGCTACTCCAATGCTTGCTCCCATGCAGATGCAGGAATCGATGGCCTGTAAAGGTGGTAGGGCACCTAGAGTGTAGCATCCGATATCGCCTGTTACATTAAGTTTCAGTTTTTTAAGCATGTAGAAGACCCCGCGGTGTGAACAGCCGGGGCACATCACCGGCGGACGGGCCGGAATTTCCTCGCGCACTTTGATAGGTTCTGTTTTCTGGTTCAGTATTTTTTCACGGATTATTTCGGTGCCCAGTTCACCAAGCAGGGGGAATAGTTCCTTGCCCCTGATCGGAACTCCTAAATGCATAGCCTGCAGCTGCTCCTCCAGGAAGGGGTCGAGTTCTTCAATGACCACAATTTCTTTCACCTTTGAGGCAAACTCGCGGATCAGCGCTTTGGGCAGGGGATAGCTGAAACCGAGTTTTAAAAAGGTTGCGTCAGGCAGAGCCTCGCGGGCATACTGGTAAGCCACTCCGCTGGTGACTATACCTAAATCTTTAGAACCGGGTTCAATTCGGTTTAAGGAACTATTTTCAGCTTCTTTCTGCAGGGCGAGCAGGCGATCTTCAACTAACGGATGGCGCTGCCTTGCAAAACCAGGCAGCATAACGTACTTGGCCGGGTTTTTCTCAAAACCAGCGATCGGGAGTTCCCGCCGTTCGCCGGGCACCAGGGTGCTTCGCGAATGAGAAATACGCGTAGTGGTGCGCAGCATGACCGGAGTATCAAAACGCTCACTGAGTTCTAAGGCGGCTAGCACATGGTCCCGGGCCTCTTCGCTGTCAGAAGGCTCCAGCAGGGGAAGTTTGGCCAGGCGGGCATAATGACGGTTATCCTGTTCGTTTTGTGAGCTGTGCATCCCCGGATCGTCAGCTGTAACAAGCACCAGGCCTCCACCCACCCCGGTGTAAGACAGGGTTAAAAGCGGGTCGGCAGCGACGTTCACCCCGACATGTTTCATGGCTGCAATGACCCGCGCTCCTTCCATTGAAGCCCCGATAGCTGCCTCCAGGGCGGTTTTTTCATTCGGTGACCAGTTGCAGTCCACTCCCGGGTACTGACCCAGGTTTTCTAAAATTTCTGTGCTTGGGGTTCCCGGGTAAGCGGTTCCCACCGTCACTCCACCTTCATAGGCCCCAAGGGCGATAGCTTCGTTTCCGGTCATAATTACTCGTTGATCACTCAAGGCTTTGATCCTCACTTTCTATGATTCGTTTTGCCTTGCCGGTGGTCCGTTCCAGTGACTTCGGTTCCATCAGTTTGATCCGCGGAGCCATGGAAAGGGTGGAACGCAGGCTCTGTCGAATCCGGGTTTCTAACGCTTCCAGTTCTTTAAAACTATCTGAAAAACCGGTCTGGGTCAGTTCTACCTGCACCTCTAAATCTTTAATCGAGCCTTTTTTCTTGTGCAGGACTAACTTGTAGTGTGGAGAAACTTCGCTGAAACCGGCCAGCACTTCTTCAATTTGTGACGGGAAGATATTTACTCCCTTGATGATGATCATATCGTCACTGCGCCCGGTGATGTAGTCCATCCGGCGGTTGGTCCGCCCGCAGGCACAGGGCTCTGCAATCAAACGGGTTATATCACCGGTTCGGTAACGCAGGACCGGGAACCCTT
>PWEB01000283.1 GCA_003553305.1 Syntrophomonadaceae bacterium | reverse complement strand
TAATCACACCGCCAGGAAGGCCGCATTCTTCTAATATATGCATGACCAGGTAATTTGAATAAACCGCTGTAGAGGCCGGTTTCCAAAGCACTGTATTTCCGGCCATTGCCGGAGCTGTTGGTAGGTTTCCGCCAATTGCTGTGAAGTTAAAAGGTGATACTGCAAAGATAAAGCCTTCTAATGGACGATACTCTACTCTGTTATTTATATTCCTCAGTGAATCAGGTTGGTTTTTGTATATTTCATTCATATAGTAAGTATTGAAGTGAAGAAAATCAACCAGTTCACAAACTGCCTCGGTTTCTGATTGAAAAATGTCTTTTCCCTGTCCCAGCATGGTGGCTGCATTAATGGTAGATCTGTAAGGTCCGGCAATTTTCGCTGCTGCCTTTTTAAAAATTAAAGACCGCTTATCCCAGGGCATCCGTTCCCATTCATGTTTAGCTTCCAGCGAGACCTCTATTGCCTGTTTTACCTCTATTTCTCCGGCCTTGTGATAACGGGCAATCACTTTGTTATGATTATGGGGCATCCTAATTTCGCCCATATCACCGGTTTTTACTTTACGACCTCCGATAATCAGGGGAATTTCTGTAATTTCTGAAGATAATACTTTTAATTTTTCTTTAACTGCTTTTTTTTCTTTGCTCCCGGGAGCAAAGGAAAAGGGAGTTTCGTTAGCGGGTTGCCTAAACTCAATCACACAGTTTTTTGACATAGCATTCACTCCTCGTTAAATTAATATGCATATATCTATTTAAACATCTTATATAACAACCTGCAAGAAATATTAGAAAAATGTTGACAGATAAAACAGTTCTGCCGGGTGTTTATCCTGTCACGAACACACCACAATGTGCAGTAATAATTATGGCTATCCTTCATTTTTAAATTGCTTATTATGCCGGCTACATTCTGGTCTGGCCGGAACCGTAAATTAGGTATTTAAGACTGGTCAGGGCTTCTAAGCCCATCGGTCCGCGAACATGAAGTTTTTGAGTGCTTATACCCATCTCTGCACCTAATCCAAACATCATACCATCAGTAAAACGGGTTGAAGCATTAACGTATACAGCCGCTGCGTCAACCTGGTTTAAGAATAATCTGGAGTTTTGATAACTATCGGTAATGATTGCCTCCGAGTGACCTGTTCCATAGCAATTAATGTGTTCTACAGCTTCTTCAACACTATTAACGACTTTGATGGCCAGGATAAGGTCAAGGTATTCGGTTTCCCAATCTTTATGATTAGCAGTCTTTACCAGGGTAGAATACATAGTCGTTTTTTTACAGCCTCTAACTTCTACTCCCTGGTCGGTTAAGGCTGATATAAGTTTCGGTAGGAAATCAGGTGCAATATCACGATGAACAAGCAGGGTTTCCATAGCATTGCATACACCCGGCCTCTGTATTTTAGCATTAAGGGCAATGTTATATGCTGACTCAAGGTCGGCACTGCTATCGATATAGGTATGGCAGTTTCCGGCGCCTGTTTGAATTACCGGTACTGTTGAATTATCGATAACAGTCTTAATTAGGGATGAGCCACCACGGGGAATAAGCAGGTCAAGGTATTCATTTGCTTTCATCAAGTCAAGCGCAGCAGCGCGTTCAGTATCTTCAATCAGAGAAACAGACGCGGCAGGTAAGTTTAAATTATTTAGGCTTTGTTGAATAATATTAACAAGCGCTTTGTTGGAATTTAATGCTTCAGAACTACCTCGCAAAATTACGACATTACCGGATTTGAGAGACAAACCAGCTGCATCAATGGTTACGTTGGGACGAGCTTCGTAAATAATGCTGATTACTCCAATAGGAACCCGGGTCAAACCGATTTGTAAACCGTTAGGTCGCTTCCACATCCCGGTGACTTCACCAATGGGATCCTCGAGGGCAGCAATTTCACGTAGTCCCTTAGCCATGTCACTGATCCGTTCTTCGGTTAAAAGTAAACGATCATGAAAGGCTTTAGTATAACCTTCACTGTTTTTTAATAGATCTAGATCCCGTTTATTTTCTTTAAGGATAACTTCTTTATTGTTTTCCAGGGAATCGGCGATATGCTCTAAGATATTATTCTTTTGATTTGCAGAACAATTGGCTAAAATACTTTTTGATTTTTGGGCTTCGATACATTTTTTAAGAACTTCAGGGTGCAACAAACTCATCTCCTCACAAAAGTATTTAATAGATAACCAGGTTGTCGCGATGAATTACCTCTTCAGCAGAAGATCTATTAATAATAGCAGTAATCTCATTGCTTGGACATTGCAGGATGCTGGACAACTCTTCAGAAGAAAAATTACTCAACCCGCGACCAATTTCATTGTTGTCGGGATCTGTAACTGCTATCAGATCACCCTGGGCAAAATCACCTTCAACTGAAATCACACCTACTGGTAAAAGACTTTTGTTACTACTGCATAGGGCATCACAGGCTCCCCGATCAATAACAACCAATCCTTTGATTTCCTGTCCATAGGCAATCCATCTTTTACGCCGGTTAAGATAATGCTCCTGGGGATAGAAATAAGTTCCTACGTGCTCACCGTCAAGCAACCTGGAGATAACGCCGGGATCTGAACCATCTGTAATATACATACTAACACCCGAATTTGTAGCTATTTCAGCGGCATGAAGCTTGGTTATCATGCCGCCTGTGGCAAGATCATCATGTGATTTATCTGCTCCTGCTTTTATCTGAGCATCAATTATTTCTACTTCAGGTATTAATTTTGCATCGGGGTTTTTACGGGGATTGCTGGTATATAGGCCGTCGATATCGGTTAGAATAACCAAAAGGTTTGCATCACTTATACCGGCTACTAGAGCGGAGAGCCTATCGTTGTCTCCAAACTTAATTTCTTCTACTGAAACTGAATCATTTTCATTAATAATGGGAATTACTTCTAATTTAAGAAGGGTTAAAACGGTATTGCATGCATTGATATAACGTTTTCTGCTCATGAGATCAGTTCGTGTCAGCAGGATCTGGCCCACAACCAC
>PWEB01000121.1 GCA_003553305.1 Syntrophomonadaceae bacterium | reverse complement strand
TGGCAGTTAACCGCCCTTTTACTAACCAGCAGGGGGAAAGAGAAACAGATTTTATTGACATTGTAACCTGGCGTAAACTAGCAGAAAATTGCGCAAACTATTTAAAAAAAGGTAATCTGGCTGCCGCTAGCGGTCGCTTGCAGGTTCGATCTTATGATGATCGTCAGGGTGTCAGGCGTAAGGCTGCTGAAATAGTAGCCGACAATGTTCAATTTCTCGAGCGTCCTCGTAGTTCTAATCAATACGAATCAACCGATGAAGAGAATCAGAACCAGAACCAGAACCAGAATCAGAATCAGAACGTTGATGATATAGAAATCAATGAAAACGACGTTCCCTTTTAGTGGAAGGAAGGTGATAAGATGAGGCGAGACAGAGGTAGAAAACCAAAAAAAAAGATCTGTAGTTTCTGTGTTGATAAGGTAGAAAGTATAGATTATAAGCAATATGATAAATTAAAGCGCTTTGTTACTGAAAGGGGGAAGGTGCTTCCGCGTCGAATCTCTGGTAATTGCGCGAAGCATCAGCGTCAGTTAACACGAGCGATAAAAAGATCAAGAATTATGGCTTTACTTCCCTTTACTTCTGAATAGTCGGGAATAAAGCAGCTGACTAACAACGGTGTCAGGTAATTCCGGGCACCGTTTTTTCAGCAGGGTTTTTAATGGCAGAAAACAAATTTACAGCCGATAGGAGTGATATTCTGATGCAAATAATATTACAAAAGGATGTTCCTAACCTGGGGAAAAAGGGAGAGCTAAAAGATGTTGCCCCCGGTTATGCCCGTAACCATCTTTTGCCACGGGGTTTGGCAGTGCAAGCCACCCCACAGCGGTTGCGTGAATTAAAGCAACGCCAGGAAAAACAGGAACTGATTAATCAGCAGCTAGAAGAACAGGCTCGTGCGCAGGCTGAAAAGTTAAATAAAGTTGAGTTGGACTTTAAAATGCCTGCCGGAGAGGGAGGGCGTCTTTTTGGCTCCGTTACACCGGCTGATGTTTCCGAGAAGCTTTCTGAAAAAGGTTTCGAAATTGACAAGAAAGACATCGATATTGACCAGCCGATAAAAAGTCTCGGCAATCACTCAGCTGTAATCAAGCTGCACCCGGGAACTAAAGCAGAAATTTTCATAAATGTAGATAAAGATGCTTAGTTGCTGGTGAAAGGAGGCCGTTGCATTTGGTTGTACTCAGCGACAGAATTCCTCCCCAAAGTAAAGAGGCTGAGCAGTCTGTTTTAGGCTCAATGGTTATAGATAAAGAAGCAATCTTTTCTGCTGCCGAATTGTTGGTGGAAGAAGACTTTTACAGTACTGCACACCAAAAAATTTATTCCGGGATTATCTCCTTAAGTGAGAAAGGCGAACCGGTTGATGTGGTTACTTTAATTGATGAACTACAGAGTAATCAGTGTTTAGAAGAAGTCGGTGGAAGATCTTACCTGGTCTCTTTGGCTAACATGGTGCCGACCGCGGCGAATGTTCAATATCATTCTCAGATTGTCAGAGACAAATCAATTTTGAGATCATTGATCCAGACCGCTACAGGGATAGTTTCGCGCGGTTTCGAGTCACCCCACAATGTAGATGAGTTCTTAGACGAAGCCGAACAACTAATTTTTGAAATAGGCCGAAGAGGCAAACCCCAGGGATTTGCGCCCTTGAAAGAAGTCCTTGTTAAAACATTCGATAGCATAGAACAGCTTTATGATCAAAAAAAAGGGGTTACCGGTTTACCGACTGGTTTTGCGGATTTAGACCGGATGTGCTTTGGCCTGCAAAAATCTGACCTCGTGATTGTTGCTGCCCGGCCCAGTATGGGAAAAACAACCCTTGCTTTAAATATGGCTCAGGAAATAGCTGTTAAAGGTAAAATGCCGACAGCATTTTTTAGCATGGAGATGTCCAAGGAGCAGTTGGCTCAACGTCTATTATGCGCTGAAGCTCAGGTCGATGCTCAGAATATGCGTCGGGGGTTTTTATCCCAGGATGAGTGGCATAAACTAACCAAAGCAGTTGGTCCATTAAGCGATTCACCTCTTTATATTGATGATACAGCCACACTATCAGTGATGGAGCTTCGAGCTAAAGCAAGAAGGCTTAAAGCGGAAAAGGGATTAGAAGCAATATTTGTTGATTATCTACAGCTAATGCGTGGATTTAGCCGGGCAGAAAGTCGTCAGCAGGAGTTGTCAGAAATTTCAAGAGCCTTAAAAGCTTTGGCCAAAGAACTGGATGTGCCGGTATTGGCGCTTTCTCAGCTCAGCAGGGCAGTGGAAAAAAGGCCTGATCGAAGACCTATCCTTAGTGATTTGATGGAGTCTGGTGGGATTGAAGCCAACGCTGACCTGGTTATGTTTATCTATCGAGAGTCCTATTACAATAAAGATTCAGAAAAAGGTAATATCGCAGAAGTCAGCATAGCTAAACAGCGTAATGGTCCTACAGGTTTAGTAGAACTTTACTTCCTTGATCGGTATACCAAGTTTGCTAATATCGCACGCGAACCATCCAGTCAAGAGGGGTGAGGAAGATCATGCCAGAATTAAAATATGATGTAATTATAATTGGTGCCGGCCCAGCCGGCATATTTGCCGCTCTGGAGCTGACAGCCAACAGTAAGGCGAAAATCTTGATCATTGATAAAGGATCACCTCTTGATCGGCGGCGTTGCAAAACACAGTATGAATATGGCCGTTGCCTCCGCTGTGATCCCTGTGCTATTACCTGTGGCTGGGGAGGAGCCGGAGCTTTTAGCGATGGCAAACTTACCTTAACACCGGCTTTTGGCGGGCATTTAGATGAATTTGTTGAGCCGGATCTGGTTGAAAAACTTATTGATGAAGTAGATGCAACTTATCGCACCTTTGGGGCTTCTGAAACAGTATATGGAACCGATATAGAAGCTATAAAAGATATGGAGCGTCAATCAGCAGCAGCCGGACTTAATTTAATTCCGGCAAAAATTAGGCATCTGGGCACCGAAAACTGTTATAGCGTTCTAGAAAAAATGCATAATGCTTTATTAGATA
>PWEB01000147.1 GCA_003553305.1 Syntrophomonadaceae bacterium | reverse complement strand
TTTTTATTATCATATTTTCAGTCTACTGATCCAATTAATTCAATTCATTAATCCTACTTGCTACAGCTTCAATATGAGCAGGGGTAGTTCCACAACAACCGCCAACAACCGATGCTCCATTCTTGATACATTCCATGACCCCTTCTGCATAATCTTCAGGCTGCATATCATACCTGGTCTCGCTATCAACCAGCTTAGGGATTCCTGCATTAGGCTGGAGAATTAAAGGCAGCTTAGTCGCTTCTTTGTAGAGTTTTGTAATAGCAGCCATTCCAAAGGGGTCGAGATCACCACAGTTAGAACCCACAGCCGCGGCACCAAACTCTTCTGCTGCTTTTGCAGCTCCTTCAACGGTACTGCCCATTATGGTCCGGCCACCTTTTTGAGTTGTTGAATAAGCTAAAGATAAAATCAAGGGCAGATTAGTTTTATCTTTACATGCTTTGAGAGCACAAACCGCTTCTCGCAAGTCAGTAAATGTCTCGATGATCAAACCATCCACCCCTTCCCCTGAAAGAATAGCAGCCTGCTCCGCATAATTATTATAAATTTGTTCCTCAGAATAAGAACCGTAAGGCTCAAGTAACTGCCCGGTGGGTCCAATATCACCAAAAATTAGTTTTTCAGAACCGGCAGCCTCCCGTGCTAGACGAACCCCGGCTTTATTCACGTCTCCGACATCTATATTCAGACCATGTGATTCAATACTAATTCTATTCATAGTAAAAGTGTTCGCTATCAAAACATCAGCACCGGCATCGGCATATTCCCGGTGAATATCAAACACCGCTTCCGAATTATTTATATTACTAATACCACTTGTATCACAACCTCGCTCAGACAACAAAGATCCCATTCCTCCGTCAAAAATTATAATCCGCTTCTTTTCTTGCAGTTCACTGAATTTCACTTTATCCCTCTCCTTTACATTAACTTAGCTAAACCTATGACCTAATATATTCTTCTAACATTCTTAAATAATACTATATGTTATTCCCTGTTTATGCTCTTCAATCTCAAAATTTTTACCCAGATGCCCGCCGGGTCATCTCTGCCGGGTAACCCATAAATTCCTCTAAGCTGACTATTTCCAGGCCCTTTGCTCTTAGTCCGTCAATAATCGGGCCCATAGCCTCAACTGTTGAACGACGGCTTGCTGATCCCCCTCCTAAAAGCGAACCGCTATCATGAAAAAGGATAATGTCTCCCCCGGAGGTTCTCTCAACAACCCGTCGGGTTACTGAACTCGGGGTGGCCCGGGGGTGCCAGTCCTGCGATGAAATGCTCCATAAAACCAACTCCTGTCCTAAAAGCTTGGCAATGCGCCTCATCCGCATATCGTATAATCCCCGGGGCGGCCGCAGATACAGGGGATAAGCTCCGGTATGCTGTAGTATGACCAGGTTTGTGCGCATAATCTGGGCAGCCAACCGGGGAGCTGGAGAATTAGGAACAGTTATATGCCCGTAGGTATGATTGCCCACTTCATGCCCCTCATCAACTATTCTTTTTACAATATCGGGATGTTTTTCTGCCTGGGTGCCAACAATGAAAAATGTGGCCCGCACTCCTTTTTCAGCCAGAATCTTGAGGATCTCCGGTGTATATTCTTCACTCGGCCCATCATCAAAGGTAAAAACCACCTTGTTTCCGGCAGACAGTCTCCGGCGGACTATATCAGTTTGCGCGCCAAATCCATGATAAACATAAGAATAAGAGACGCCCATCAAGAGTAGCGCTGAAAGAACTATGGTCCCGGACCAAAGAAAGATTTCAGTAATCACGGGAAACGGAACCAGGTAAGCTATAAAACGAGTTATAAAGTAGCTTATCGCAACCGAACCGGACACAAAAATCAACATGGTCAAACCTTTGGTAAATAAACCTATAAACAAATCTCAACCTCCTAAATTATGTTTCTCAACCTGCGATTCATTTTCAGGCAGAACCAAGTTTCCCGGATTGCGCATAAGGCCTCAACAGATAAGTATTGTTAAGCCGTACCTGAAAACATTCGTCCCGCCAGGTAAAATTGATCAAACTGTCTTTTCCAATACATCCAGCCGGATTTTCTAAACGCAGGCTTAATAGCGTAGATTCAAGCAGCGGCCGACCATCTCTACTTTTCATAACAAGTTTCGGCACATCATAAATATGCTCACCTGACGCATCGATCTTTAAAACTGCCTCTTCTGGTGATTCTTCAACACTGGGCGGTGACAAGACCGGCTGCTGATCAAAGGTAGTCGCCCATTGAATATGACCATTAAGCTCTTGCGTGTCCGGGAAGATATAACGGAAATGCTGATAGCGGCATAAAATAATCTGTGTAGCTCCCGCCGCTGTCATGCCAAACTGCATCACGGCGGGGTCACCCGGTCCTCGCGAACTCCAGCCTATCGCACCAGTTTTAGCATTATAAATTTCGTAAAGCCCTTTGGAATTATAAAGGGTCCGCATAATCCGGCTATGCAGCTCTGCAGCCTGGTCACTATACCCGAAGCGAAACAACACTTCCAGGGCAGCGTAATTGTTAATCATCCAAATCTGCCCCCGCCAGTAATAACCATCCTTACGGCTGTTATATGATTTATCGTCAAAAGCTACGCTCGGTATACCGTACCTGCCCCAGAATTTATCCGGGTTCAATAAATATTTTTCAATCACAGTACGTATTTTATTAAGGTCGTTGCTAGCGCCGACAAAAGCGGGCCACCAGACTGTTGGAGTAATCACTTTGATAAACTTCCCATTTCGTCGGTCCAGCCACGCTTCATGTTCTGAAGACCAGAGTTCCTGATCAATCCTCTTTTTAAGCCTATGGCCCCGCTCATAATAATAGGCAGCATCATTGTCCAAACCGGCTGCTCGGCACAGGTAAGCAGTATTAATATAAGATTGGAAAACCCAGCAGTTAAGATCAATTGCAGAGAAAAAGCGGGGAACCAGGCCAATAATAAAGCTGGGTAAAAAGCTTGGTGGATAAAAACGGGGGCTATCATCAAGTCCTGACTCCAGACCATTAATATATGAAAAAAAACCATTCTT
>PWEB01000221.1 GCA_003553305.1 Syntrophomonadaceae bacterium | reverse complement strand
ATCCCCAGTGCGATACAGAACTACGCACTTTTAAGTAATAAAAGTACCGGGAAGGTATATTATGAGCTATATCGATGAAAACAACAAAGCAAAAAACGAAGACCTGGTATTTTTCATTAGGGTTCAGTATCGCTGCAACTCGAGCTGGCAGGGCACAATCCAGTGGATGGACGGGAAGGAATCAAGCTCTTTCCGCAGCGTTTTGGAATTGGGAAATCTGATCGATGATGCTAAAAGAAGAGCTTCGGGAAACAGTGAAGGTAGTTCGGGATCAAAAAAGTGGGAAGATAAAGAAGATGTTTCATAAGACAGGTTAAATCCACCGGGCGGGGTGAGAAGATGGAAAAGCGAAAAGTTAAAAATAAAAAATTTATACCGGTATTATTAAAGGTTCTGGTAGTAATAGTGGTTATATCAGCCTTTATATCTTATTTTGCCAGGATGCCTGTGACCAATTCATATTTCACGTATTGGGTTAGATCTGAACAGAATATAGAATATTAAAGTATTATATTCCAGGCCCAGGAAACGGGGTTAAAGTATGAACAGAATTAAAAGAAGCAAACTGAATAAAATGTTAAAAAGAAACTTGGTAGCAAGTTTACTATTAATAATACTGATGGCAGCCTCAATAACGGGGGCCACTTATGCCTGGTTCACTTCTAGCTCAGCGGTAATAGAAAACGCATTTACAACCGGGACAGTTAAATTAAGTGAACCTGTAATAGAATCACAATCATCGACTGCAAAAGAAGATCCTGATCGCAAATGTGAGACTATTGAATGGAAATTTTCAACTACAGGCACTAAAAGCACCTATGTTCGGGTTCGCCCCGATGCAATAGCTACCGGTGAAAAGATTGAGTTTGAAGATGAAACTGCCTGGGTTGGTGTGGATGGAGATGACCCGGAATTTAAAACTATAAATAGTGGTCAATCGTGGAACCAATATTACGAGTACGATCTTGAGCAATTTGCTGATGGGAAAGAGCTTGATTTAGACATATTAGCCAGCAGCGAATATAAGGATGTAGGAGATGCCACCACAAAGGTTAATGGGGATAAGCTCTACATCGATCTTGAAACAACAGGTGGCTGGGAAATGGATGAAGTTCATATTTATGCCGGTTTGGAACCACCGGATAATCATGCTCCGGGTCAGTTTGGATGGGGATTTGAAAATATAAGTGGATCAGAAAGAACCCAGTTTTCTTTTGAAACGGATAAAATAAATGAAGAATTTGACGGATCAACAAATGACACACCAGAAAAATATATTTCAGGATTAGAAGGCACTGGTACAATTTATATTGTTGTACATTTAGTTGTAGTTAAAGAAGCTACCGGGTCAAACGGTGAAACTATTGATTTAAATGTAGACATTAACCTGTGCTCAGGCCAGGAAGACGATTGGCAGGAAGCAGGTGGATGGTGGTATTACGGAAGTTCTGATCAGCCTTATATTGTAAATATTGATTCTCCAGAGGTGAAAGTTTGTTTTGAGTACTGTGTTACTGGCCAGGAAGGGTATAAGGTCAAGTCAATGGAAGCATATTTGGAAGCAGAAGCAGTACAAGCTTCGAACTACGCTATAGATTACATCTGGGATGATCCTGAGCATTATTGGTATCCATTAAAGGGCAATGAATAAAGTGTAGGCTATGCCTGATTATAAGCTCTGAAAGAATTGCAACCTTTAATAAAGTCTAGAAATACTGAGCTAAGGATGTGGTATACGATAGGGTAAAAATTCGAATCAGACTAAGTATTGATGTTGGTAAGTCAAAATAGGCCATAGATTTTGGAATATAACTTAAAAATTCAATTGATAAAGGCAAACCTGCCGCGAGGCGGGGACGCAAAGCTAAGGACCTTCATCTTAAGGCAGCCTGGCCGCCAAAAAAAAATTAAAAATGGAGGTTGTTATAATGAAGAAAAGATTAGCTATTAGCATGTTTGTAATTTTGTTTGTTGCTGCAGCAATGGGTGGAGCAACCATGGCCTGGTTTTCTGACCAGGTGACTGTAGAGCCAAATGTTTTTACTGCCGGGACTGTAGAACTTGATGCTTTTGATTCCTGGGAAAGCGATGATTTTTCAGTTGATACTTGGAACCCAGGTGATTGCACTCCCAAGTTTATCGATATTTCTTATATAGGTAATAAAAGAGCTTTTATGCGCATGCAAATTACCGGGGAATGGGATGATGAAGAACTTGACGGAGACAATGTAAGCTGGAAAACATACGTTGGCGAAAGTGACTACGGCGATTTATACGATGGAGATACTGGGGAATGGAATATTCCAGATGGCTATGATGATCTAAGCGCTTGGTTTAATGATGATAGTGAATGGGAAGCTCTCGTCTGGGATGATGGGATAGGAAGCCATGACTTTAGTGATGAGTGGGTTTATTATGACGGATGGTGGTATTATG
This sequence comes from Syntrophomonadaceae bacterium, assembly GCA_003553305.1. GTDB lineage: Bacteria > Bacillota > Dethiobacteria > DTU022 > DTU022 > B1SED10-74M. The sequence goes on along the minus strand of PWEB01000221.1, from coordinate 625 downwards.
CTCAGGGCTCTGATAGTGATACTACAATTACTAAAGGTGAAGGTGAGGATGCTATTACCATTAATGCTATAGATCCAGATGTAGATGACGTTGAGGGAATAAATATCATCGGCGCTGTTTGTCTTGATGGAGCAGGAACCGGTAATGAATACCAGGGCAAACTATATACGATTAACGCAAATTTTGAGGCTATCCAGGCATCTCATGCCGGAGAATGGGTTTGGGATGAAGTTATAGAACAAAATCATTAATATTAATAAAATACTGCTTGCGGTAAATATAGTTAAAAAGTTTGCAGTGAGTTAAGTAGTAATAGCTTAATATAAAAGTTGAAGGGGGCGGGTGCTTTCCCTGCCCCTCCAATAAAAAAGAGTGGTGTTGATGAAAATGGTTAAACACAACAAAACAATAATCATTTTAGGGGCAATCATGCTTCTGGCCAGCTTGATGTGGATGTTCGAGCCCTATTATACCTGGGCGCAGGATAACGGCCATCCCTGCAGAGTTGCTCTTGACCCTGAAGTACCACTCTTTGAACCGGATAACATGAACCCCGGTGATACCGAAGAAAGCACGGTCACAGTAACCAAGACCGGTTCAGCATCTGCTGAGCTATATTTTGCCT
>PWEB01000132.1 GCA_003553305.1 Syntrophomonadaceae bacterium | reverse complement strand
CGTGCAGCACAGCAACTGGCAGAATATGAAGTGCGCATTGAAAAATATGAGATGCAAAAAGAAGCAGCAAAAAAAGAATTAGAAAGATTACAGGATTTGGGTTACATAGAAGTACTGGCCCGAAACAGGCTAGGTTTAGTCAAGCCCGATGAAACAATATATCAGATAGAGGATTGACAAGAATGTCAAAAAAGTTATAATATCATTAGTGTAAGGGGCACTGAGAAGTGGCCATTATTGATAAGGAGGAGTTTTTTATCAAGAAAGAGATAGTTGTGGGTAGTATTGTGGAAGGAGTGATAACTGGAATCACAAAATTCGGGGCTTTTGTTGAGCTGCCTGGTGGTATTACAGGTCTTGTACATATCTCCGAAATAGCTGATGAGTATGTAAAAGAGATTAGTGAATTTTACAAAAAACATGATAAAGTCGAGGTTAAAGTGCTTTCGGTAGAAAACAACGGAAAGATTGGCCTTTCTATCAAGCAGGCGAAAAAAGGATATACACCACAAAAAAGAACCACTAAGAAAAAACCGGAAGTAACCAGTAAAGCCTCGTTTGAAGATAAAATGAGTCGTTTCCTGAAAGAAAGTGACGAACGGTTGTTGGATCTTAAGCGGAATACCGAATCTAAAAGAGGCAGCCGGGATAGTTCCAGTCGTGAAGCCACATAAACAAAGAAGATCAGAATTATAGTTTCTGAAAGGCACTCTGATACAGGGTGTTTTTTTATCTAAACCCTGTCTATCCATCACAGGGTTTGACAGGTTGTGATTGTCACTGACCCAGTTAAATAAAGTAAGAGATTATGTGAATAAGAAAAACCTATTAAAAAAAGGCGAAACAGTTATTGCAGCTGTGTCCGGAGGCCCTGATTCTTTAACTCTTCTGCATATGCTGCGCTGCTTGTCCTCTGAGTTGAACCTCAATATTGTGGTAGCCCATTTAAACCACTGCCTTCGTCCTGAAGCTGATCGAGAAGAGGCCGAAGTTGAAAAGATTGCTTCAAGATGGTCGCTTACCTTTGAATCCAGGGTTGTGGCTATTCGAGATTTAAAAAAAGAAGAAGGGATATCTGAAGAAGAGGCCGGTCGGCTGGCCCGGTATAGCTTTTTATCCGAGATTGCTAAAAAATATAACGCTTCAAGAATAGCTCTTGGTCACCACCTCGATGATCAGGCAGAAACGGTTCTCCTAAACATTATACGGGGCACTGGCGTGGATGGTTTGGCCGGCATACTGCCTAAAACAAAACGTGGCGGTTTGCTTTTGATTCGTCCTTTGCTCTGTCTGAAGCGCTGTGAAATTGAGAATTATTGCTGGCAAAACAACCTGTATCCTCTTACTGACAGTAGCAACCTGGAAACCAATTATACCCGGAATAAAATGCGCCTTGAGTTGATTCCGCAGCTTGAAGAGCAGTATAACCCTCGTGTCCGGGAGGCTTTATCCGGTCTCGCCGAGCTTGCAGCTTCTGACCGTTATTTCCTGAACAACCTGGCTAAGAAAAAGTATTTTGAAATGGCTCGGTTTGGCAAAAATGAAACAAATATAAACAGGCACAAGTTGATTTCTTTGTCGCCTGCTTTGAGCAGCCGGATTTTACGGATTGCGGTTAAAAAATATGTTACTTCAAAACAGCTAGGTCGGCAGCATGTTAAGCAGGTCTTCGATTTGGCTGAGAGCGGTAAAACGGGCGGACAGGTAACCCTGCCCGGCGGTGCTTGTGTTTACTTGTCCTATAATGACCTGATTATTATGCAAGCTGCTTTTCAAAAGCAGGAAAAGTTTGAAGAAATACAGCTTAATCTTCCGGGAAAGACATTTTTGCCTGGTGGGGCTTCGATAACCGCTCGCATCCTAAATGTTAAAGATCTGGTCTGGTCACCATCAAAATACCGGGCTTATCTAGATTATGATCGCCTGCCTCCAGGCCATCTGATGGCTCGCTCCCGCTGGCCTGGTGCTGTATTCCATCCTCACGGTTCTGCAGGCAGCAAAAAGCTTAAAAGTTTTCTGATCGACCAGAAGGTTCCTTTTTCCCGGCGTGATAATTTACCACTGGTTACTATCCAGGACAAGGTTCTATGGGTGACCGGCATCAGGATTGCTCACCCATACCGCATAAGCGATCAAACTAAACGGGTTTTACTGCTGGAGTACAAAAAACTTAGGCTGCCAAAGTAAAGTTTTTTTGTTAAACTATATTTAAGAATAGCTAATCTTTAAGCTAAGGTGGTAATTTGTATGGAAAATAAAGAAGTTTTACTCTCTGCAGAACAAATTGATCAGCGTATTCAAGAAATGGCTAAACAAATATCACTTGATTATCAAGGGAAAAGGCCTTTGCTGATTGGAATCCTCAAAGGTGCTTTTATATTTCTTAGTGATTTGATTCGTTACCTCGATATATCTGTGGAAATTGATTTTATAGCGGTTTCCAGCTATGGTGCTGATACATCTTCATCGGGAGTTGTCCGGATTCTAAAGGATTTGGAGCATAGTATTCAGGGTAAAGAAGTCCTCATTGTAGAGGATATAGTAGATACAGGTCTGACCCTGAATTACCTGATCGATAACCTGAGCAGCCGGCAGCCAAAATCTTTAAAAGTAGTTACTTTGCTTGACAAACCGGATCGACGCAAGGTAGAAATGAAAGCCGATTACTGTGGATTTAAGATCCCTGACCGCTTTGTGATCGGTTATGGTTTGGATTATGGCGAAGATTATCGCCAATTGACTGATCTTTGTATTTTAGAACCCTAATGCTGCTATTTGATACACACCGGCACTATTCTTGAAACGGATTTGCAGAGTATGTTTTAGATCTAAGTTTTCTGAGTGCTTTTCAGTTTTATTGCTTCAACCCTGCCGGTGTGTTACAATTCAAGTTAGGCTTTTATGGCTTTGATGGAGAGGAGGGTGTTTTTTGAGTCCATTTGTGAGACAAATAATCTTCTACCTGGTTATTGCCATGGTAGTGGTGATCTTGCTTGCTACGTTTAATGCCGGTCCTGAACCGGAAGAAATAACCTACAATCAGTTTGTGGATTATGTAGAGCGCGGCGAGGTGCAGG
>PWEB01000138.1 GCA_003553305.1 Syntrophomonadaceae bacterium | reverse complement strand
TATGATGATTATTTCGAAGTCATGGCAGATCAAAGCGAGAATTTTGATTATCACAGTATTCTCTCCAGGCCCAGGTCCGACCAGTACCAGAAGGGCTATGTAACCGACATACTTAAAGATTTAGATCCCTCTCCGGAAACCAAAGTCTATATCTGCGGCACGGCCCAAATGGCTGGAGGCGCAGCAAATATACTGGTTAAAAAAGGGATTCCTGAAAATAACATATTTTACGAAAGCTTCATATAAGAAGGTTTATTGGGCGGGCTGAATAATCAAATCTTCAATAAAGAAAAGGATCAGGCAGGCACAATGTCAAAATAGACAAATAACCGGATAGTAGGTGTTTTCATGAAGGCCAATGCAGAAAATAAAAAAAAGGTTATCAACCGGCTTTCACGTCTGGAAGGGCAAATCCGGGGGGTGCGCCGCATGATTGAAGAAGGTGACGATTGCGAAAAGATCGTTACCCAGCTCAGTGCAGTGCATTCAGCCCTGGAGGGAGCAACCAAAATGGCCATGGCAGAGTTTTTCACAATCTGCCTCTCCGAATCCGTTGAAAAAGGAGAAAGTCAGGACCAGGCAGTGGAACGCTTTGTTTCACTCCTGCTCAACACTAAAATATAAACTTGATAATGAGAAAAGAACGATTCTTAAAAATAAAACTCCTTAAAGCTATTCTTACAGCATATATCGCTATGGCCATAATCATAGCCGGATTAAATTACGGTTATTTCGATCAGGTCAACCCGGAAACTGCCAGCCTGATCAACTGGTTCTGGCATTTTTATGAAAACTGGGCAAAAACCATCTTCATAATCATCGGCAGTTTTCTCACTCTGCAGGTGGTTAATAAATCCGCCAGAACACATATGCGAAAAAGAAACCTGCAGGGATTTATAGTCTTTGCAGTAATCGTCCACCTGATTGGCCCGGCCTTATTAAACAACAGCGAACTGTACTTGTTTTCGATGCCTCTGCCCTGCAAAAACCCTTGCGTGTTCAACCAGTTTTTTGGATAATCACTCATTATCAAGGTAGTGTCTGGTCAGTTCGCCTTTCAGGTAATTAAATGCTTCGTCTACTGTATTACAGAATTGAACCAGATTCCGGTCTGCTTTGCTGATTACTCCATACTTGACCATGGCGTCAATGTTGATAATCTCATTCCAGTAATCTGAACCGTAGATAACAATCGGCATCTTCTTTTTTATCTTCTCAGTCTGTATCAAGGTAAGCACCTCGAACAACTCATCGAGGGTGCCGAAACCACCGGGGAAAATAACCAGGCCTTTAGCCAGGTAGATTAACCAGAACTTGCGCATAAAAAAGTAATGGAACTCAAAATTCAATTCAGGAGTGATGTAGGGGTTCGAATATTGTTCCATGGGAAGGCTGATATTCAAACCGACTGACTTGCCAGCCGCTTCCAGGGCCCCCTTGTTTGCAGCCTCCATCATCCCCGGCCCCCCTCCTGAACTGACTACAAAACGGTAAATCGAATTAAGTGATTTAGACCATGCAGTGAGCCGCCTGGCCAATTCTTGGGCATCATTGTAATACTTAGAGAGGAAAACCTCGTTTTGAGCAAGCTCCAATTCTTCCTGCAAAGCAGGATCGGGATTTGCTGCATTGGATTTTTCGACACGTTGTTCCACATCCCGGAGATGCTGATTAGCAACCTGGGGATTTTTGGTGCGTGCAGACCCGAAAAATACAATTGTGTCATAGATGTTATGCTTCTCAAAACGCTGCATGGGTTCCATAAATTCGGCCAGGATACGCAGAGTCCGCGCATCAGGGCTGGTTAAAAAATCAAGATTTTTATATGCTTTTATCGGCTCCGGATGGTTATATTTCACTTTATCTCCTCCAAATTATTGTTACACTCATCGCTAAAATCCAACTGTTGTCCTGTTTTGGAGTGCCTAAATTATAACACTCCTCTTGAACCGATGGAAGGTATTGACATGCATCAGGGTTTGATTGCCTCGGGGTTTAAAATATACTCAGACCTTTTTCCTGTTAAAATATCTCTAACACTTACAGCAGCAATTTCTGCCATAGCTGAACGCGCTTCGTCTGTGGCGCTACCAAGATGGGGCAGGAGAGTAACATTATTTAAGTCAGCCAGTCCCGGGGCGATCATCGGTTCATGCTCGTAAACATCAAGAGCAGCACCGGCAATTTTCCCCGCTTTAAGATGCTCCACCAGGCTTTTTTCATCTACATGGGCTCCCCGGGCAGTATTAATCAGGTAGGCCCCCGGTTTCATCAAATTTAAACGCTGTCTGTCAATTAAATGATGAACCTGAGAAGAATAGGGCAGGTGAAGGGTCAGGATATCAGCCTTTTTTACTAAATCATCCAGGGACAGGTAGGTTGCTTCTAATTCTGAAGCCATATCATCGGGCAGAGGAGTGCGGCTATGGTAGATGATTTCCATATCAAACCCGCGCCCTCTCCTTGCCACAGCCCGGCCAATCCGACCCATCCCTATAATCCCTAAAACTTTACCGTCCAACCCTGCTCCATTAAAAAGCAGGGGATCCCAGCCGTTGAAACGACCTTCCCGGAGATACCGATCTGCAGTGACCACATGCCTTGCGGCAGAAAGGATCAGGGCAAAAGTTAAGTCTGCTGTAGCCTCGGTAAGGACCCCGGGGGTGTTGGTTACAGCAATCCCGCGTTCAGTACAAGCGGGGATATCTATATTATCGGTGCCTACTGCCAGGTTGGCCACTATTTTCAACCGCGGCGCAAGATCAAGCAGGAGACCATCAATACGGTCATAAAGCATGGGAATAATTGCGTCAACATCTTTTATGGATTTCTCAAGTTCCTTCCGGGTCATTGGCCGATCGTCTTCGTGAACAATACACTCAAAAGCCTGCTTATCTCTTTGTAAAATTTGCATGCCTTTTTCCGGGATCTTCCGTGTAATCATTACTTTACGCATGCTAACAAAACCTCCTTAAATAACGTACAGGCTTAACCTTTACCATGATCATGAACCATTGCCAATAAATGAATGTTCCGGTAACAACCAGTTATCACCGCAATAATTTCAGCTGTAAGGC
>PWEB01000060.1 GCA_003553305.1 Syntrophomonadaceae bacterium | reverse complement strand
CTGCAGGCAAACCGGAAGAGGAAGATAAGTACCAGCAAAAAGAAATTGAAGATATCACTTTTTACATTCGTAACGAGATGTTTGGTAAGTCTTTTGTGATTGATTGGTCTGGCATTTGGATATTCGGAGGATTTGTTGTTAAAGAACTATAGAATATAAAGCGGGACAGGATCAACAACTTCCTGCCCCGTTTTATATTATTGTTTTTGAAGCAGTTTAAGCTGTATCCGGCACAGCCTGAAATTCATCTTGATCAGCGCCGCATACCGGGCACACCCATTCTTCGGGTAAATTCTCAAAGGCGGTCCCGGGGGCTATGCCATTTTCAGGATCACCATTTTTCGGTTCATAGGTATAATCACAGAGTTCACACATATAACTTTGCATAAAACATTTCCTCCTTTGTATATTAATGTTTTGTCCTGACCAGGGTATTCTTATAAAAATAATAGCTTATCTATTTGCTGTCGTCAAATTTTTAATATATGATTTTTATGGAAGTTGATCGGATAGAAAGGAATTTGTTGTAATGCGCGTTTGGGATATTCATCCGGGCTACCTGTCCCGGCAAAGCCTTTTGGGGCAGCATGCTGAAATTCATGCCTTATTTGCAGTGATCGATGGACAGAAGAAAGGTTATGCTGCCCATCCGGAAACCCTGCGCTGGCAGAAAAACCCGGCCCGCTTAATAAAGGTTCATGACCTGACGGTCCTGGAGATGCTATTGCGCGGTTTTAATCATGCCAGTCCTTTAAAAAACTCTGCCTGCAGCGATCAGGATTCTAAAACAAAACAGAATTGTGATCCTTTGCAATATATTGATCATCCGGTGGATCAGGTTTCCATTTTAAGGCGCAAATACCTGGCTAAAAATCAGCAGGGACGGATTCCCCTGCCCAAAAATGGTTTTGAGCTTTGGGCAAACTATAAATACTCAGTCATGTCCCGGGGCTATAATTATTATAAAGAAATCCAGGGCTTGCTGCGGGGGCAATACAGGTGTCCCCTGGAAGAAGCGGGACACCTGTTCGATCAGATAATAGCTATTATGGATTTACCGATCATTACCCCTGCTTTGAGCAATGTTGTCGATCACCTCTGGGGCTATTTTAAAAAGGAAGCTTCCGCAGCCGAAAAAGAGATCTATCTAAAATGGAAAACTAAAGATCTGCTCTTTTTAATCAGTTTATTTTATGACTTGGCCGGGAAGTATGATCGCCCCTACCTGCTGCATTCCACTATTTTTGCCGATTTTACAGAGCCATCATGAATCATTCTGGCCTGCTTAGAAAAACTCCGTGACATCCTCACAAGGTCAATAGACCCCATGGATTCCCGCCGGAGATTCTAAAACTGTTGAAATACTTTTTTGGCAGCATTGCATATCGGGCAATTATTAGGAGCCGGATCCATGCCGACCCAACCACATACCGGGCACAAATAAATTGTTTTATCTTCAGCATCACTTCCAGCCGCCACTTTTCCCTGCAGCTCATTAAACATTGCTCCATGTACTTTTTCTGCAGCATTAGCGTATTCAAAAGTTTGAATCGCTTGTTTATGCCCATCTTGTTTTGCTTCCGCAATAAATTCAGGATACATTTCACTAAACTCGTAATGTTCGCCTTCGGCTGCTGCCTTAAGATTATCTGAAGTGGTGTTTACTTTCTCAGCTATTTCCAAATGCTTTAAGGCATGGATGGTTTCAGCTTCGGCAATAGCTTTAAACATTCTTGCGACATTCTTATAACCTTCTTTTTCAGCTTTTTTGGCAAATCCCAGGTATTTGCGGTTAGCCTGTGATTCTCCGGCAAATGCAGCCATTAAATTTTCTTTGGTTTTCATTTGTATCCTCTCCTTCTAAGATATTTTATTGTAGTTATCTAAGCCAAAACTCAAATACCTAATTCCACAAAAACTCTTCAATCCCTCCAGCCAAACTTTAAAAGCTGTAGTTTAAACGATCTTTAAAAAGTGATTCTGTATATTTTTTAGCCCCCAACTCCACTATTGACAAAAAACCCTGTATATCCTATAATATTGATAGTAATTATATTATAACTTTTAAGCGGAGTCAAGATAAGTGTAAATATAAGTAAGGAGCTGTTATCATGAAAGCGATTAACTTAGATTATACAGCGGCAGCACCGCTCGATCAGGAGGTCCTTCAGGCCATGCTTCCTTTTTTTACTGAACATTACGGGAATCCTTCCAGCGGACATAGTTTGGGTGAGAAGCCGCGTAAAGCAATCGAGGAGGCCCGAGAAAAGGTGGGGCGTCTGATCGGTGCACAGGCAAAAGAGATAATTTTTACTGCATCAGCATCTGAGGCAAACAACCTGGCTATAAAAGGTTTGATTGCAGGAGGCAGAAAGAAAGGGAACCATATTATAGCTTCTTCAATAGAGCACTTTTCAGTGCTCAATCAGTTGAAGACATTGCAAAAAGAAGGTTTTGAGGTAACTTTGCTTCCGGTAGATAGTTACGGAATGGTCGATCCCGATCAGCTATCGTCAGCAATTACCGAGCAAACTATTCTAATATCAGTCCAAACTGCCAATCCTGAAATCGGGACCATTCAACCGGTTGAAGAACTGGCTGCCCTGGCCCGTGAAAATGAAATACCTTTCCATACTGATGCAGCAGCTGCTGCAGGATGGATTCCTATTAATGTTGAGAAAACAGGGGTTGATCTGCTTAGCCTGGCCGGGGACCAGTTTTATGGCCCGAAAGGTTCTGCTGCACTTTTTGTCCGGCGCGGAACCAGGCTGCGACCTTTGATTGAAGGAGGCATTCAGGAAAAAGGCCTGCGGGCCGGTACTGAAAACGTGCCCGCCCTGGTGGGGATGGGAGAAGCAGCCAGGCTGGCTTATGACTCTATCGAAGAGCGGCCTAAAAAAGTTGCAGTCCTCCGGGATCAGCTTAAAGAAAGCTTATTTAATGAGATTCCTCACCTGCATCTAAACGGGCATCCTGAACAGCGGCTGCCTCGTAACTTAAACATTTCGGTTGAATTTGTTGAAGGGGAAGCCCTTTTGATGAGGCTCGATATGGCCGGTATATATGTTTCGAGCGGAT
>PWEB01000087.1 GCA_003553305.1 Syntrophomonadaceae bacterium | reverse complement strand
CGGGTACGTATCTGGCTACCGCTACCTGTTCCCTGATTAAAAGTTTAACTTGCCGGATATTTTCTCCGGGTTAATACTTAAAACTTTTCAAAAGCTTTGCGGGCTGTGTTACAAATCGGGCATTTATCCGGTATATCATTTACACCGACCCAGCCACAAACCGGGCAAAGCTCTACTTCGGCCGCTTCAGCGTCAGAACCTCCGGCTACAGCTTTTTTTAGATCATTAAAGATTCCACCGTGCACTTTTTCTGCCGCATTGGCATATTCAAAACTCTGCAGGGCTTTCTTTTCGCCTTCATCTTCGGCAGCTTTGATGAATTCCGGGTACATTTCAGTAAATTCGTAATGCTCACCTTCAGCAGCTTTTTGCAGGTTCTCTGAGGTCTCCCCTACTTCCCCTGCTATTTCAAAGTGCTTCAGGGCATGAATAGTTTCTGCTTCGGCAATGGCATGAAAAATCCGGGATACGTTTTTTAACCCTTCCTTTTCGGCTTTGCGGGAAAAAGCCAGGTACTTGCGATTTGCCTGCGATTCTCCACCAAAAGCAGCCATCAGATTTTCTTTTGTTTTCATTTCTTAAATCTCTCCTTTGTTGAATATATTTACTACAGAAATGCTATTCTACAATATTATTATAAAAAAATTATAGTTTCAATATAATTTCAATTCGGATCTGTTATTAATTGCAGCACTGTTTTTAATAATTGCTATTGACATTACCAGGTCCATATCCTATAATTTTAATAGGAATTATATAGTAATGATTGTTAGATGTCAAGTAAGGGAAGGTTTGATAAGCATGAAAGACATTAATCTTGATTATGCCGCCGCAGCACCGCTGGATAAAAAAGTACTTGAAAAAATGATGCCCTTTTTTACAGAGCACTACGGCAACCCTTCCAGTGGTCATATTCTTGGCGAAAAACCGAAGGCAGCAATTGAAGAGGCAAGGGAGGCAGTGGCTGACTTAATTAACGCAGAAGCAAAAAATGTTATCTTTACCGCTTCTGCTTCGGAGGCTAATAACCTGGTCATTAAAGGGCTGGTTAAAGCCGGCAAGAGAAAGGGCAATCATCTTATTGCTTCTTCTATAGAACACTTTTCAGTTTTAAACCAGCTCAAAACTCTTAAAAAAGAAGGGTACAGGGTTACTCTTTTGCCGGTAGATAAATTTGGAATGATTAATCCAAAAGATCTGGAAGCTGCTATTGACGATCAGACCATATTAATATCAATTCAGACTGCTAACTCCGAGATTGGCACAATCCAGCCGATCGCAGAATTGTCAGCACTGGCCCGTGAGCGCAATATTCCCTTTCATACTGATGCTGCAGCAGCAGCCGGATGGATTGAACTGGATGTTGAAAAGATGGGTGTTGACTTGCTGACCCTGGCCGGAGATCAATTTTACGGACCAAAAGGTTCTGCAGCCCTCTATGTTAAGCGCGGGATCCGCCTGATGCCCCAGATTGAGGGAGGGATCCAGGAAAAAGGCCTGCGAGCCGGAACAGAAAATGTACCTGCAATTGTCGGCCTTGGTGAAGCAGCAAAAATTGCGAAGGATACAAATTCTGAGCGGACCGGTAAGTTAGCTGCTATCAGGGATCAGCTAAAAGAAAGTCTCTTTAAAGCCGTTCCCAATTTGCACTTAAACGGTCACCCTGAAAAGCGCCTGCCTCATAATTTAAACCTATCTGTTGAATTTGTAGAAGGAGAGGCTTTGTTAATGAGACTGCAGATCGCCGGTATCTATGTTTCCAGTGGATCATCCTGCACCTCGCAGGCCCTGAAATCTTCTCATGTCCTATCTGCCATTGGCAGACCGCCCGAACTGGCCCAGGGGTCATTACAGCTAACTCTCGGGCCGAACAGTTCGGCTGAAGATATTCCCTATATTACCGGGCAGCTCTCTGAAATAGCTGCCCTGCTAAGAAATATGTCTCCACTCTATCATCAATATTTAAAGGAGGAGAAAACTAATGCCTCAGTATAGTGACAAAGTAATGGATCATTTTACTAAACCGCGTAACATTGGTGAAGTTGAAGAACCCGACGGTGTTGGAGAAGTTGGCAACCCCGTTTGTGGCGATATGATGAAATTTACCATAAAGGTTAAGGATAATCGCATCGAAGATGTTAAGTACCTGACTTTTGGTTGCGGTGCGGCAATTGCCGTGTCGAGCATGGTGTCTGAAATGGCCAGGGGCAAAACATTGGAGGAAGCGAAAAAGATTACCAACAAGCAGGTGGCTGAAGAACTGGGCGGTCTGCCGGGAAACAAGATGCATTGTTCCAACCTGGGTGCTGACGCCCTGCATAAAGCAATAGATGATTACATGGCAAAGGAAAAGGTTTCAGCTGGTTAATTACAACCGGTAAATTGAAATATTTTTTTTTACCCTTTGGTAAATAATGATGAAGTTACTAAATGACAGGAGGTTATATATATGAGTGAAGAAATGCCAGGTTCTGAACAGAGTCGAGCCTGCAGTTGTCCCTTTTGTGATGAACCGATTTGCCCCGACACTGAAGATGGCCAGTACAGATGTAAAAATGAAGGAAAACTGGCTGTTCACCAGGTTGACTGTGTTGGGCTTTTCTGTCCCGTACCGGTTATGCGGGCTAAAGAAGAAATAGACGAATTGGATGATGGCAATCTGATGGAACTAATTGCCGATGACCCGGCATCGCAGGAAGATATTCCCCGCTGGGCAAAACGGGCGGGACATTTACTGGTAATGATGCGCCGGGATGGCGAGCAGTTTCATTACCTGATTCAAAAAGGAAGCGGAGAAGGTGAATAAGATGGCAGAAGCAAAGAAAATTCTTTACGTTCAGACCAGTGGGACTGATACCCCGGAAAGGCTGTATTCACCATTGATTCTGGCCCAGACGGCAAGAGCAATGGGGCAGGAAGCAACAGTTTATTTCCTTGGATTAGGCCTGAAAAACCTGGTCAAGGGTGAGGCAGAAAAAGTAAAAATTGGTGAATTCCCATCCTTGCTAGATGTCCTTAAGCAAACCGCCGGGCAGGGTGTTCAGTTGATGGCCTGCCAGCAGAGCATGCAGCTTTTTGGAGG
>PWEB01000021.1 GCA_003553305.1 Syntrophomonadaceae bacterium | reverse complement strand
CTATCGCAGGGTTAATTTTAACACTGATCTTAAGGATTGTAAAAAGTATTGGCAGAAATATTGATTTGCAGAGATGTTCCGTTACCCCCGGCACGGCTGATATTAAGATCATCAATGCGAATAGCGCGTTCACCGCCATGCAAATCCTTTAGCATTTGCCTTAAACCGGAGTATTCGCCTTGAAGAGTTAAATCCAAGGGGATGGTAACATAATCTTCATCTTCGTCAGTTTGATGAGCTCCAAAGCTTATATTTTGCGCTTGCAAATCGTGTGCACGAGCCAGTCTTTGAATATAGTTCAGCAGTTCATCCTCTTTTGCTGTGGGAGGAATTTTGCTTTCCGCATACTCCAGACGTTTTTCATATTCACCCGCCCGTTCCTGGTGATCAAGACGGCGGCTCAGTAAATCCTGTGCTGAATCCAGCGCTAACTGTTCCTCTTCAACTTCAGCCTGCAAGTCGACAAGAGTATTATACTGCATATATATCAAGATCCCTACTAAGATAATTGCTAACCCGGTAAGGATAACTTTAAGATTATTTTTGATTGTAACGGTTAAGTTTTCCATATCAGTTGTCCTCTCCGTCAGGATCAAAAAACTGCGGACCGGGCAGCAGATCTGCATCAACTGTAAACTGGACGGCATCACGCTCACCGACCGTGGTTTCTGATGAAACCTGGATACGGACATCTTCGAGCTGATTTAAAGTGTAAACCCGCTGAAGCATATTAGCCACATTGCCATGAGCAAAAGTCCATCCGTCCATGTTGAAACTTCCGTTTTCTGCTTGATAGCTGAGCTGGATGCTTCTCAAAGAGATGTCGGGATCGAGAACACTGCCGAGGTCGCTTAGAAAGTCGCCCCACTCGGGGACCCGTTCCATTGCCGTGTTGATTTTGCCTTCCGCACTTTCCATCCGGTTATAAAGATCTTCGTATTCCTGAAGCGCTGCTGCCTGGTCTTCGACTGATTGACGTTCAGCTTGCAGAGATTGCAGGTTACTGCGGGTCATAAATGTGCTGACCAGTAAAAATGCATAAATGCCCAGCAAGCCTACGAAAACAAGGAAAATTATCCTCAGTACTTTGCCCTGCCTGCTTTCGCGGATTCGCTTCTGCTTAATTTCAGGTGGTAGTAAGCTGACGTACTTCAAGCTATAATCCCTCCAGGCCGCGTCGGGCCAGGCCGGCACAGATAGCGTACTCTATTGCCTCCAGGCCAGATTCCTCAGTTTTTTGACTGCCGTTAGTAAAATTATTAAAAGGGTTAACAATACGCACCGGTAAGCCCAATGCCTCTTCAAGTTTAGCAGAAAGGCCTTTTAAACGGGCTCCCCGGCCGTTAAATACTATCGCTTCAAGTTCAGATGCATTGGCCTGGTTTTGATAATAGGTCAACGAAGATCGTGTTTCTGAAATCAGATTGTTGGTCCAGGCATTAAATATTTGCTCGGTCTCTACTTCTGCCCGGGAATTTCTATCCAAAACCTCATCAAGCGAAATGCCCAGGTTATCAGCAAGATCTTTAAGTTTTACTGAAACCAGGCGGGCTAAACGTGGATTATTCTGGGCCGAAACCAGTATATTGCTCAAACCGTTAGCTACATTAACCACGGCAACTGTCCGGTCGTTTGCAACTGAAGGAAGGGTATGCTGCAAAGCCAGGGTTGAAACATCTATATCAACCGGTTCTAAGTTTGCAATGGAAAGGGCTTCTAAAAATCCATCGAGCATGTCGCGGCGGGCAGCGACCAGAAGGACTTCTAAGACTGTTTTGTCCTGTTCAGTAGTTTCCCCAATGACCTGGTAATCCATGACCACATTTTCGATGGCAATTGGCAAGTGATCCTGGGCGTGATATTTAATTACGTTCTCCAGTTTTTCAGGCGAGACTTTGGGCATCGTTGCATAACGAACCAGGACGCCCTGGTTAGACAGACCAAGCAGCACATTGCGGTGCTTGATTTCCCCTGATGACCAGAGTTCACGCAGGCCCTCCCCGACTTCTTTAGGCTGGACGACCATCCCTTCTTCTACTGCGCCGTCAGCCAAACTTATACTGGCCATATTGAGCAGTTTAGGTTTCCGAACCGTACCGGAAACTTCGACAGCCCTGACTACGCCGGTATCAATTTCTAAGCCCACCGCTTTGTTCGTAACCCCAAGATCCATTAAAAGACAACTCCCTACATTTATTACAGCTCCGTAATAACAGTAAAAATTGGTAAGTAAAGGGCAATTAACATACCGCCGACCAGAACTCCGATTACAACTAACATCAGCGGTTCAATCAGTGAAGTTAAGGCCTTGGTCATGGTTGATACTTCTTCTTCAAAAAAGGCTGCCACCTTATCCATCATTTCCGGGATATCACCGGTTTCTTCTCCTACGGCAACCATATGGGTGACCATTGCTGGGAATATCCCGCTTTCCTCAAGGGGGCCAGCCACACTGCTGCCTTCCTGGATTTTTTCTCCGGCCAGGCGGGTTGCATCGATTACCATGGTATTACCGGTAGCATTCCCGGAAGCTGCTAAGGATTGCACAACCGGAAGACCGGTGGCCATCATGGTTGAGAATGTGCGGGCAAAACTGGCCACCACCGATTTCCTGATTAACTCACCAAAAACCGGGATACGAAATTTTAAACGGTCCAGGGTTCTTTTTCCAACCTCACTTTTAGCATAAGCACGGAGCCCAAAAAACATTAAAACAATAACCGGAAAAACAATATACCAGTATGCCTGCAAACCATCTGACAGGCTGATTATTATCTGCGTCGGCAGGGGTAAATCCACATCCGGCGGGAAAAAACCGACAAAAATCGGGACCAGGAAAAAAAGCATCGCAAAAAGTATAATAATCGCAAAACTGAACACAGCTGCCGGATAAAAAGAAGCAGATTTAATATTGTCGCGCAGTTCTTTGTCTTTCTGCAGCTGGTTGGAAAGGCGGTTTAAAGTTTCTTCAAGGTTACCACCTGTTTCTCCGGCGCTGATCATATTCACGTAAAGTTCATTAAAAACATCAGGGTATCCTTTCAGGGCTTCGCTGAAGCTAATTCCACCTTCAACATTGCCTGCAATATCATT
>PWEB01000039.1 GCA_003553305.1 Syntrophomonadaceae bacterium | reverse complement strand
GCCAGCGCTAAAGCAAATGTTTGACCTAATCCTGTGTTCCCACCGGTTACAATCGCATTTTTGCCATGCAGTGAAAAATAGTCCATTGAAAAATTTTCGATGTCCACTAAGGCACCTCCGTATTTGCTTTAGTCCGGTCCTGTTTGACGAATAAGTCTTGTTGCTAGATTGTTTGTGAAATTTATACCGTACATAAAAATTGGGAACTTCTATTCCCAGCCATTTGCGATAATTAATTTGCAAAATAAAATATAAACCTAGTATAGAATCAGTTGCAAAGAAAGTCAAGAAAACTAATATTTTCGACCATTTAGGGCCATTTAGGAAAACCATTATCTATCATTTTCAATTTGGCCCAGAATAATTGTTCGGGCAGCAGGAAGCCATATATTATGAGCAGATTTTAACGTTTGAGTAGTTTTATGATAGTGCTATCCTCCAGCTGCAGGGGGGAACAGGCTTACTATAGAGCCATTAGCCAAAAGTGTATTTATGTCATCTAGTTGCTTGATGCTGCGGCCGTTAATGAGCACATTCAAACCGATTAGTCTATCCTCTTCCAGGAGTGTTAAATACCCTCCTGCATAGTAAAGCTTTTGTGGCATTCCGTAATTCCGTTCTAAAATTTGCAGTAGCCCTCGGACGGATGTG
The DNA here is from genome assembly GCA_003553305.1 of Syntrophomonadaceae bacterium. Lineage (GTDB taxonomy): Bacteria > Bacillota > Dethiobacteria > DTU022 > DTU022 > B1SED10-74M. The sequence continues at coordinate 2,446 of PWEB01000039.1, read as the reverse complement.
TTTTCCGGTAGTTCCAGGGTAATTTCTTCGTTCCCAAGCGTTTCTTGCAGAAAAAGGTAAGCTTTAACTACAACCTTCAAAAAGGTACACCTCCATCTTATGATCCCTTTGAAGTTTTCTTAATTTCTTCTTCGCGTAGTTGTTTTTTATAAATCTTTTCAGTTACGGTGAAAGGCAAATTATCACGGAACTCAATATAACGCGGTACAGCATAGGAAGTGCATTTATCACGGCAAAACTCGATAATTTCTTCGGCTGTAACCCTGCCTGTGTATTCATCCTTGAGAACGATAAAGGCTTTGATTCTTTCACTGCCCTCTCTTTGAGGATCAGGGATACCGATCGCTGCTGCCATTGAAACAGCGGGATGTTGATGGAGGATATTGTCAACGGTGCTGGTATAGACTTTGTATCCGGAAATATTTGCCATGTCTTTAATTCGATCAACGATGTAAAAATAACCGTCTTCGTCCATGCGTGTGATATCACCTGTGGGCAGCCAACCGTCAATCAGGCCTGACCCTGGATTTGGCCAGTACCCTTTCATGACCTGGGGACCCTTAATATACATGTGTCCAGGTTTACCAGGTTGGCATTCCTGACCGCTTTCCTCATCGATTAGTTTGATGTCAGTATCAGGAATCGGCAATCCAATACTGTATTTTTGTTTAGCAGTGAATCCGGTAACTTTTGAGAAACCGGTTAAATCTAAGTGTGTGGTTGGGCTGCTTTCTGTTAAACCGTACCCTTCGGATACAGGCATTTTGATTTTTTCTGAGATACTTTCTCTCACTTCTGCCGGAAGATAAGAAGCGCCTGAGAATATCTGGATTGGAAGGCGAGGCAGTTCTTTTTCCCGCATTTTCATTAACTGGGTTGGGACCAGAGCTGCCATAAAGGGACGGTGTTCAATTAACATTTTTATTATGTAGTCAATATCACGTGGGTCCTGGATTAGAATCATGCGCAATCCCCAGTACACTGCAAAGAGAGTAGTAGAATCTCCGTAGGAGTGAAACAGTGGGACTCCAATGCAAATAGAGGCTTTCCCGCGTATTGATTTTTCAAGTCTAGACATGGTCCAGGGGATGGACTGCATGACATTAGCATAGCGGTTAAAGTGAGTGAGCATCACTCCTTTTGGAACACCTGTTGCCCCTCCGGTAAAGGCTAAGTAAGCGAGATCTTCCCGGGCATTTATTTCAACCTTTGGCGGCAGGGGGTAATGGTCATCAATTAAATTTTTAAAGTGGTGTATACCTTCTGATGCCACCTGTTTTTCTTGCTGATGAGGGGTGTAGTCAAGCAGGGAAGTTACAATAATCTCTTTTAGTTTAGTTTTTGGTTTAACAGCGAGTATTTTATCCAGCTGTTCTTCAAGACAGATTACCGCCACTGCCCCTGATTCGTTAATTTCGTATTCCAGATCGCCTTCTTTGTGCAGGATACTGCAGGGCACGTGAACAGCTCCGGCTTTAAGAATAGCAAAATTTGCAATGATATACTGGGGGCAGGTAGGCAGGATCGTCGCTACCTTATCACCCTTTTTCACTCCAAATGTAGCCAGGGCACAGGATAGACTGTCAGCAAACTCTTTAAGTTCCCTGTATTTTATCCGCAGGCCGAAATATTCAATAGCTGTGGACCGTGGATATGCTTCTGCTGAACGGTCAAGCATCTCAAATAGTGGTAATTCTGGATATGGTTTCAGACTGTGCTGTAGTTCATAAGGTCCCAGGCGGTAACTTTTTAGCCACGGTCTCTTATCTGCCAATGCAGTCAAGGGTTTCCCTCCTTTTATCAGGGCATTTTGTCAGCTTTAGATTTCTTGTAAAACATCTTCCAGACCTAGTTCACGAAGTTTTTCAGCTGTCGGTTTCCCGGTTTGTTCGTCCCATCCTCGTTTTTGATAATAGCTGTTCAGAAGAACGGATAAATGATTGACATGGCCTTCGGCCGGGCCGTCTGGCAGGGGGTTTTCTAGGAGCCGCTTTGGTAACGTGTCATCTGCTCTGGTTAATCCCTCTCTGTTGTTAAAGGCTCTGGCCAGATTGTAGACTCTTTCTCCGGCCTGTTTGTACTCAGTGGTACTGTAATCCCAGCCGGTAGCCAGGTTGACGAGTTTTACCCAGTCGTCAGCATTAAGGCACAGGCCCATGAATTTACAGGCGCCCACACAGTCAAAAGTAATGAGCATATCTTCTAAGTCTATGGCTACTTTTACTTCATCAGGATCTGCAGCGAAAGGATCCTTGATCTCACTGTCCTCTATTATCAGGAAAGGAGCATCGACAAAAGTGGGGCCCTGCACGTAGGCGGTCATGTGATCGCCACCGCGGTTAGCTGTAGCATAGCTTAAGCCGGTCAATTGCACGGCGCGGCTGTCGTATGCAGGAAGTTCCAACCCTTTTACGTGCATTGCAAAATCTTCACTGCCCTGGCCCAG
>PWEB01000173.1 GCA_003553305.1 Syntrophomonadaceae bacterium | reverse complement strand
TTTAGCGTGAAAAGCCGGTCGTAGTTTGGAGAGGGTTTCTACAGTAGTGTCGGGGCGGACCCCTTCATCTGTATCGAAAAATTTTTCCTTCTCCACGACTTTATTGTCTGGTCCGACCGAACGGTCGACGACTTTTAAGGGAACAATTTCATCCTTAAAGCGGCCTTCTTTGATGGCTGCAGCTGCCTTTTGATGGCTGCTGGCCCCGAACTGATCTTGTTCTTCCCGGGAAATATTGTAGCGCTGTGCTACATTTTCAGCAGTAATTCCCATCGGGGCATAAGTTTCAATATGAGTTTCTACCAGTTCCGGGCTGGGTGCCATTTTATTACCGCCCATTGGAACCAGGCTCATACTTTCAACTCCGCCTGCTACGATTACATCAGCAAAACCAGCCATTATTCTTTCAGCAGCCATGGCTATAGCCTGTAGTCCTGATGAGCAAAATCGGTTTACGGTTTGACCGGGCACCTCTACCGGTAGGCCGGCCTGCAGGGCAACGATCCGCCCTATGTTTATCCCCTGTTCGGCTTCCGGGAATGAGCAGCCCAGGATTACGTCTTCAATTACATCATATTCTAGGCCTTTAGCCCGGGCGATTGCTTCCTTGACGGCAACAGCGCCCATATATTCAGGACGGGTATAACGCAGAGTCCCTCTTGGGGCTCTGCCGATTGGTGTTCTAACAGTGGAAACAATAACAGCTTCTTTCATTCTGATTACCTCCTTTAATTCCTTAAAGGTTTGCCCGTGGAGAGTATATGGTTGATTCGATCCATCGTTTTCTCTTCACCACAGAGTCTAAGGAAGGCTTCTCTTTCAATATCAAGCAAGTACTGTTCACTAACCGGGGTATTGGGATTGATCTTACCACCACAAATTACATAAGCTATTTCATTGGCAATTTTTTGGTCATGCTCACTAATGTAACCACCCCAGCGCATGTTCTGAACGCCTGCTTTAAAGGCTGCTACGCCATATTCCCCAAGCACTTTCAGAGGTCTTTGTTCGGGAGGCTCATAACCATCGTTTGCCATAGATAACACGGTTTGCTTGGCATTGTACAGCAGGTGGTCCTGATTAATGGTGATCTTGTCGGTCGGACGCATAAAACTAAGCTCCTGGGCATGTGGGGCGCTGGTGGCCACCGTGGACATGGCTATCGCTTCAAAAGCCTTTTGAACAAATGGCAGCATGTCAACCTTGATGCCTTCCTTCAGACCTTCAGTGAAGCGGATCAATAGTTCTTTATTACCTCCCCCGCCGGGCAGTAGTCCGACCCCCATTTCAACCTGGCCCATGTAAGTTTCTGCTGCAGCATGGATACGGTCGCAGTGGAGAATTATTTCCATTCCACCGCCCAGGGTCATTTGGAATGGAGCTGCGACGACCGGAATCTTTGAGTATTTGACAGCCATCATGGCGTCCTGGAATTTTTTGACGAAACCATCAAGCATGTCCCACTCTCCACCTTGTGCACCCATCATAACCATTCCGACATTAGCTCCGACACAGAAATTATTTTCCTGGTTGCCAATGATCATGCCTTTGAAATTGTTTTCAGCTTCTTCTAAGGCTTCATAGATAAACTCTATAAATTGAGGAGAAATGGCCTGGCGCATGCTGTGCATTTCAAGGCAGCATACTCCGTCACCTAAATCAACAAGGCTGCCGTCGTCGTTTCCTTTGATCAGCTTACCCTGTTTTTTCAAAGCGGATAGACTGATCACTTCAGGACTGATTGGAACAGGCTTGTAGTCTTTTGATGCGAAGCAGTAGTAGGAAAGGCTTCCTTTTTCGTCTTCTTTGTAGAAGCTTTCAAATCCATTATCAAGCATTTCCTGGATGTTAGCCGGGATTGTTTCTCCTTCATTTTTCATCCGTTCTACACTTTCTTTGACTCCGATGGCATCCCAGGATTCAAATGGACCAATCTTCCAGTTAAAGCCCCAGCGCAAAGCCCGGTCGACATTTACTATGTCGTCAGCAATTTCGGGGATCAAGGCGGAAGTATAAAGTAATAAACGCTTGGTTAAATTCCAGGCGAACCGGCCGGCCTGATCATCAGCTTCGACCAGCATCTTGAATCCTTCTTTCAAATCGGCGTTTTTGGTTTTCGACAGAATGTCAAAACGTGCTTTTTCTTTGGGCCGGTATTCTAGCGTTTGATAGTTGAGGGTCAGTATTTCTGAGCCGCCTTCACCCTTGATCTTCTTGTAAAAGCCCTGCTTGGTTTTATCACCGAGCATTTTGTTATCAATCATCTTTTGCAGAAAGTCCGGTAGATCGAAGATCTCTTTTTCTTTCGGGTCTTCAGTTTTATCATAAACTGTCCGAGCAACATGGGCAAAAGTATCGAGACCGACCATATCAGCGGTCCGAAATGAAGCGCTCTTGGGGTGTCCCATTGGGGGACCGGTTATGGCATCGACGGCTTCGACACTCATGTTTTCCTGTTCCATTAATTTAGTGGTATAAACCATTCCGAATACACCGATGCGATTAGCAATAAAGTTAGGAGTGTCTTTAGCAAAGACAACCCCTTTGCCAAGGATTTTTTCGCAAAATCGATGCATATAATTAAGCGCTTCTTCAGAAGTATCCTCGCAGGGGATTATTTCCAGTAATTTCATGTAACGCGGCGGGTTAAAGAAGTGAGTTCCCATGAAATGTTTGCGAAATTCAGGTGAGTTTGCAGAGACCATTTCATTGATTGAAAGCCCTGAAGTGTTTGAGGAAACGATTGTTCCTTCTGTCCAGTTTTCTTCAACCTGTTTGAAGACTTTTTTCTTGATATCGATGTTTTCAACAATAACTTCTATGATCCAGTCGGTGTCTTTTAGTTTATCCATGTCATCTTCAAAGTTGCCTGTTGTAATACGGTCTGCGTACGATTTACGGTACAGTGGATTTAATTTTTGTTTGAGCAGTTCATTTTTGCCGTTGTTAGCCAGACGATTGCGAACCTCGGGGCTTTCCAAAGTCAAGCCTTTCTTTGCTTCCTCTTCAGTTAGTTCCCGGGGGACAATGTCAAGCAGAATAACCGGTATGCCCACATTCGCCAGATGGGCAGCTATAGTGGCGCCCATTACCCCGGC
>PWEB01000282.1 GCA_003553305.1 Syntrophomonadaceae bacterium | reverse complement strand
TTTGCAATTTGAAAAATCTCCTGTATCCTCGGCTCGATATAACTAGTGAGCTCTCTTTCCGACACCAGCCTGAGCTCATTGCTGCCTAAATTCTGTATTTCAATTTTTGGTTCACTTTCAGCTAAAGAAAGCAGGGCTGAACCATAATTGATTTTTAACTCTTCTGCTTTAAAATAATTGATTCTCAAACCGGCTGCCAAATCGGTAGTAATATGGTCGCCACCAACCGGCACTACCGCCAGTTTCTGCAGTTTTCCATGCTGGAATAGAGATATCTCGGTTGTTCCGCCACCAATATCAAGCAGAAAAGCGCCCAGATCTCTTTCATCAGGAGAAAGGGATATTTCAGAATTGGCCATAGCTTGCAGAACAAGCCCATTGATTGTAACCCCTGCTCGATTAATACAACGCAGCAGATTATGCAGAGAAGTAATCAAGCTGGTCACAACCTGGGCATCGACTTCCAGCCTGACACCCAGCATGCCAACCGGATCCCTGATCCCATCAAACCCGTCCACAATGAACTCGCGGGGTATTATATCCACAATCTCGCGATCCATGGGGAGGGCAACAACCCGGGCAGCCTGCATTACTCTTTCCAAGTCATCTTCACGGATCTCCCTGTCGTCCGAAGTTACAGCCACTACACCCCGATTATTGATCAGGTCGATGTTTAAACCCTTTAGGCCAACATAAGCAGATTCGATCTTAAAACCTGCCATTCGCTCTGCTTCCTCAACTGCGCTAACTATTGATTCGACTGTTTTGTCCAGATCAACAATTACACCCTTACGCACACCATCGGATGGACTTAAGCCCAAACCGATCATGTTAATTGTGCCATCGGGACGGGGTTCGCCGAGCCCAACCCTTACCTCAGCTGTTCCTACATCAATACCTACTATAAAGCTTCTTTTTGTCACTGTAATCCCCCTTACCCTCGCCAGCATGGTGCAATTACTACCAGAATGGTCCAAATACTACTTACGCATTTCAACACATTTCAACTATTTCCTTTTTTTTATGGATCCACCCCCTTTTTTTCAATTAATTTGGCGCTGGAAACAACTAACCGATTTCCACAACGTACATCAAGGCGGGTGTTTTCATCCGGATCGATATAGGGAATACTTTTAGCAATAAGTTTTAGTTTATACTCCATATCTCCACCTTCACCAAACCAGATTTCCAGCTCATTTGTTGTATGCGCTACCAGGTTGTAGCTTTCCGATAAATCTATTTTATCTACTTCTAAACGGGTTTCCCCGGGCCAGGCCGAAAAGAAACTTTTTAAAGCTTCTTCCCTGGTTGAACAGGCCAGAGGATCACCCGGTATAACCAGGCTGCCGTCCACACCGGATATTAGGGGATGTTTTGCTGTCGCTTTTCCGGTATGGGCGAAAGGCACTGCATTCTTATCAATAGCCCAAAAACCATCTGCAGTCATTACATAACCGACCTTTTCACGTTCATCGAGTGAAATAACTATTTTATCGGGCAGGCTGCGTTTTATCGTAACATTTTTCGCCCGGGGCAGCTCTTTTACTATATTCTCTGCAATTCCCTGCTCGCTAAGCAGAAATATACTGATGCCTTCCTCGATTTCTGCGGCAGCAAGAATTTCCCCGGTGTGCAATTCATCAGCGCCTATAACTTCAATCTCGCTGATCCGGAAAAAAACTTCTCCTTCTTTTAACAGGAACAGAACAATCAAACCAATGATCAGTTTAGACAAAAACCGAACTGCCTTTTTCCAGGTAGGCCGATCGCTGCTATTCTTAACCAGCTTCAAATGTTCTCTTTCCTTTTTCATAAACTAACTCTCCTCGCCGATAATTCTAACTTCCGGTTGGAGTTCAAGATTATAATTATCTTTAACCAGCTGCCTGACTGCTCTAATTAAATTTAATATATCAGCAGCGGTTGCATGACCGGTATTAACAATGAAATTAGCGTGTTCTTCAGAAACTGCAGCTCCGCCTATTTGCATTCCCTTCCCACCGGCTTCTTCAATAATGTGGCCTGCAGGTTGATCAGGCAGGTTGCGAAACACACTGCCTGCACTGGGCAGGACGGGATGACGGTTGCGCCGTTCTTCTGAAAAATGCTCCATGGCCTCGAAAGATTTAGCGGGTTCTCCTTTTTTCATTTCCAGAACTGCTTCAACCAAAATACCCCTGCCGATCAGGTTACTGGTTCGATAACCGAAAGAAAGACCTTCTCGTGACAGGGTAATAAGCTCTCCACTAAAATCAACCAGTTTAACCGAAGATACCCTTTCTCCGACATAACTACCGAAGGCCCCGGCATTCATAATCAAAGCGCCGCCCAGGGAACCTGGAATTCCAATTGCAAACTCCAGCCCGCTCAGTCCTATTTCCGCGGCACTCCTGGCCATGTAAGCCAGGGGGGTGCCTGCTCCTGTTACGAGAGTGTCGTGTTCATGTTTAATATAGCTAAATGCTGCACCGATCTTGACCACCAGCCCCCTGATTCCTCCATCTAAAACAAGCAGGTTTGTCCCGTTGCCTAAAATATAAAGGGGCAGTTGATATTTATCACTTAAGCGAACGATTTCCAACAATTCGTCAAGATCAGAGGGGCAACTGAAATAATCAGCTGGTCCGCCAACCTGCCAGGAGGTATGTTTAGCCATAGGTTCATCTTTTTTGATACCACCCTTTAATTTTAAACCCAGTTCCTGCTCGATATTCATGAGGCTACCTCCTTTAAACATCGATAAAGCTTTTCTGCAGCATCAGGCATCCCCATTGCTTTGCTCTTCCCGCTCATTTCTCTGAGCTGCTCAGGATTACTAAACAGCCAGTTTATGTCTTCCTGCAGGCGATAATGAGTAAAGTATTTTTCCTCGATCAAAATAGCTGCACCGGCATCTGAAAGCAGGCGAGCATTATAATACTGGTGATTATTAACAACATTCGGAGAAGGCACCAGTAAAGCCGGAACACCCAAAGCGGTAAGTTCGGCCAGGGTAGTCGCTCCACTCCTTGTCACAGTCAGATCAGCTGCAGCCAAAGCTTCAGGCATCTTGTCAAGGTAAGAATAAAGCCTGACCTGTTTGGGAAGATCCCCGAGTTCAGCGA
>PWEB01000133.1 GCA_003553305.1 Syntrophomonadaceae bacterium | reverse complement strand
TTGGAAGTTGTTGCCGGCAGCGGTTATTTTGAAAAAGAAGTCGGAGCCATATACGATGAAGGCTGTATGACCTATAAGATACTATCCTCACCTGATGATGAATCTATTTTTGTCGAAAATACAGCTCGTGCGGTTTGTTGTATCGAATGTGATTACGCTGACCAATGTGATGTTTTAGCTTTTTTGATGCAGCCAATTACTTTTGATGAAGAAAAAATCGGCACAATATCCCTGCTAGCTCTTAATGAGCAGCATCGTCGTAAACTTCTAAATCATTATGAAAAGATGCAAAATTTTTTAAGCAAGTTAAGCAATATTATTGCTATATCTATTAACGAAAAGAAAATGGAATCAAAAGTTACCAGTTTGATGAACCAGTTTAAAGATGTTATAAACTCTATCTATGAAGGGGTTATAGCTATAAATCGCCAGGGGATGATTACAAATGTTAACCAGGCCGCAGAAAAATTATTGAATCTGGAATATAACAGTAAATATGGCATTCATATAAACACCCTCTTCCCTGACTTCAAGGTAGAGGATGTGTTCAATAAAAAAAGCAATGCCGGAAATGATTTGTATTATGTGAATGAAGCGAGTTATACCAGTTCAGATAATAAGACAATGCATTTATTTTATAATGTTACCCTGATGCATGAAGAAGATCGAGTTATAGGAGCGGTTCTTTCTTTTCGCAAGAAAGAGGAAGTTGAAGAAATGGCAAACCGGATTATGAAGGAGAATAAAAAGTGTACATTTTCCGGGATCATTGGAACCAGCCATGAGATCAATGATATCAAAGAAAAAATGAGACTGGTTGCTTCAACTGATTCGACAGTAATTATTCGCGGTGAGACGGGAACAGGAAAAAGCGTATTTGCCCGTGCTATTCACGAGGAAAGCCCCCGCCGGAAAAATTCTTTCGTCTCGATTAGTTGTGCAGCTATACCGGCTCCTCTGCTTGAGTCGGAGCTCTTCGGTTATGAAGAAGGTGCTTTTACAGGGGCTCGTAAAGGTGGGAAACCGGGCAAATTTGAATTGGCTCATGGTGGAACAATTTTCCTTGATGAAATCGGAGATATGCCGCTTGACTTTCAGGTTAAGCTGCTCCATGTAATTGAAAACAAGAGTATAGCCCGCATTGGTGGTGTCTCTTTCCGGGATGTCGATGTGCGCATAATTGCTGCTACCAACAGGGATCTCGAAGAGTTGATTAGCGAAGGTAAATTCCGGGAAGATCTTTTTTACAGGATCAATGTCATTCCCTTTACTTTGCCTGTTTTGCGAGAACGTAAGGATGATATTTTACTTTTGTTGCACCATTTTCTGGACTATTATTCTGTGCGTCTTAATAAAAAAGTAAGCAGGTTCGAGGAGGCTGCTCAGGAAGCTCTACTGGCTTATCCATGGCCCGGAAATGTGAGGGAATTGGAAAACGCTGTAGAATACGCGGTAAATATTGAATCAGGATTTCAAGTAACCAGGAAGAGCCTTCCGGAAAAGATTACAAAACATTATAGCAGTAATGAGGTCGTGGGGTTTGAAGATCTTCCCTCCCTTGAAAAAAAGGCAATTAAAGCAGCTCTGCAGAAATATGGGAACACCACAATTGGTAAAGAAAAGGCTGCGAATGCCCTTGGTATAAGCAGGGCTACCCTCTACCGGAAGCTAAAATCATTAGAAGCAGGTGTTTCTTGATGTGAGAAATATTCTCATATTGATAATGGGTGGTTTTTGCTTGATTAATTGGGCAATTCGAATGTAGAACGCTTAAATATTCTCATTATGATAAAGAAAGGGTTTTTGCTTTTAAAGCCTTTTTCTTTTTTATGCGATCAAAACAGGCTTTTTTGTTATTTTTCTTGTATCTTGTTACGTGGCACGAATATTGCTTTAATATAAGTATAGAAACGAATGGTTGGTAACAGTATGCAGTATATCATTATAGAAGCTGGTAAAAATGGAAGTTAATAAAAAAATACTTCCCGACTTTATAGACTAACAGCATTTAAAAGTAGGGAGTTGATAAATGGAGGATTTTAGTATCTCCGTTTTCCATCTAATATTTTTGCTAGGAGGTTTTTAAAATGTCAAACAACGGTAGCCTTTATACCAAGCCAACTTTCCTTATTGCGTTGATTATTATGCTGGTGTTTATCATTGCTGCTGTTGCCGCCCCGGAGGCATTCGGCGAAGCAACCGGTGCTGTCTTTGATTACATGACCGCGCAGTGGGGCTGGTCTTTTATTCTTGGCGGCAGTATATTTTTGCTGATGACCATTTACTTGCTGCTCAGTCCACTGGGTGAAATTAGGCTGGGCAAGGATGATGAAAAGCCCGAATATGGAACCTTAACCTGGTTTGCGATGCTCTTTAGTTGTGGTATGGGCATTGGCCTGCTCTTCTGGGGTGTGTCTGAGCCAATCTGGCACTACATGTGGCCGGCCTATGGTGAGGCCAATACTGGCGAAGCGCTGCATTTGGCTATGCAGTATTCGTTTTTTCACTGGGGCTTGCATCCCTGGGCGATTTACGCTATAGTAGCCGGTTCGCTGGCCTACTTTTCATATCGTAAAGGCTTGCCCATGATGCTTAGTTCATGCCTTGAACCTATCCTGGGCCGCAAAGGCATTGAAGGTCCCTGGGGCATTCTTGTAAACGTGATTGGTGTTTTTGCAACCATCTTTGGACTGGCTACTTCCCTCGGCCTGGGAGCGATGCAGATCGGAGCGGGGTTGGAAGAGCTGTTTGGTATACAAAGTACTCCGGGTCTTTGGGTCGTTATCGTAGTTGTGGTTACTATAGCTGCGGTTATTTCCACTTATACCGGAATTGATCGCGGTATTAAATGGTTAAGCCGGATTAATATCGTGGTTGCCTTAGCTTTAATGGTCCTGGTATTTATTGTTGGTCCGACCTTGTTTATTCTGGATATTTTCACCCATGCAACCGGAAATTACCTGCAAAATATTATTAACATGTCTTTTGCACTTGATCCCGCCGGTGTAGGAACCGAAGGATGGACTGAAGCCTGGACCGTATTCTACTGGGCCTGGTGGATTGCCTGGGCACCCTTTGTCGGGACCTTTATCGCCCGGGTTTCCCGCGGCCGGAC
>PWEB01000168.1 GCA_003553305.1 Syntrophomonadaceae bacterium | reverse complement strand
ATGAGTGGTTGGCTAAACCTTGCTCAGTGGGATTCCCACCCACTATATGGTGTACCCTTTGCTTGGCACACGGACTGACCCCTTTTGGGAGATTCTGGAAATTGACGAAGGCAAGGTAAAGAACCTCCGATCAGAAATACTACAAAAAATTACTAAACTTTAACCGCTTCTGATTTAGTAATGTTAGAATCCCTTCCACAATCAAATTCGCTTGGTAAATTGTTATTTATACTTGCATCGCTTTGTTTGAATGTTTTCTCCAATTCCCTTGCTAATAAATTAAGATTTGGAATTAATTGAGAAGCAATTAACTGTCTAGCATTGTCCTTATCGTTTTGCTCATATACTCTCACAAGCTCAGCAAAATTATTTTTTACAGCTTCTTTAGCCGTATATAAATCATTTTCAAGTAAAATATAAGGCTGTATGTTCTTTTCTATAGACTTGAACCCTTCCGCAATTGCTAAAACTGCTTTTAAGGTTTCTTCTAGATTTTTGTTTTCTAATAATCTGTTAATAAGTTCTACTTTTTCTCCCAGCTCATAAGTTAATTTTAGCACCGGCCTTATTTTTCTTTCTCTTTCCTGATAAGCAATATACTTAGCATAAGCTATGATGTTTACTGCTCTTTCTTCTTCATGATATTTGGTTTGGGGCCCAGCATTAACTTCATGTACACAAATTTTTTTGTTATTATCAATGGCTAAGTCAATCCCAAGTTCATCTAATTTAAAGGAATAAAAATTATTTACATGGTCAGCCAAATCCAGAGCTAATTGACAAAGAATATTAAAAATATGTTCTGATTCATTGTTAAATTCATAATTTAAGAATTCTTCTATAATATAAGTTGTGCCACCACGGCTGATATTACTCAATATGCTCTCCTTCGCTCCGATTCTTGGATAGATTTTAGTAATTCCCCATTCTCCTTGACCATTCCTCTGCACATGTACTCTAAAGTCATATGGATTTCCTTCTTTTGTTCTACATTCAATGTAAGGTTGAATCATATAGTCATTTTCAACTACTTTTTGAACAAATTGTCGAAACTGTTTTTTGTTAAATTTATATTTTTCAGTATGTTTGTTTAACAAATATTTGTTCCGTTTCTTTTCCATACACAATACTCCCATTCCTCGTCTTCCATGCAAAGGTTTCACAACCACTTTACCGTATTCGTTCAAATATCTATATATAGAAGCAATATCTTCCACTTTTTCTGAAGGGGCAAGATAATCTGAGTACACTCCTGCCCTTTTAATCCTTTCATAAACATTTAACTTGTGCTCAATTAAATGACTGGTTACTGGAATTTCTTTTCTCAATTGCCATTCCTCTTCAGGCCAATTTTCCTGTTTTTGGGGAACGTCATTTATAAGCACTTCAGGAAAAGGAAAAATCTTTTCCTTCCAGAAATTATTTTCTTTGACTGTACCACCTACAGTTTTATTGTCAAAATCTACATCCTTAGGTTCAAAAAAAATCAATTCGACATTTTGATTTTCGGCCTCTTTTGCAAGTGCCTCTTTTCTTTCTTCCCTCATTGTCTTCAAATTATGTTTATAAACACCTATAATCATAAGCCTTCACTCCGTTAACAAAGTTTATATGTATAAAACCAGAGGGCTCCAGAAACCCGGAACCCTCTAGTAGCCTTTAAAGTAAGTTATAACTAAAAACACTTATCCAAGAAGCTGAAGCACGTTTTGAGGCTGCATGTTGGCTTGAGCCAACATGGCCGTGGAAGCCTGGTTAAGAATATTTGCCTTAGTATACTCCATCATTTCGGCAGCCATATCTACGTCCCTGATTCGGGATTCAGCAGCTGCTAGGTTTTCAGAAGCGTTATCCAGGTTAGCGATGGTATGTTCTAACCTGTTCTGCATGGCTCCAAGTTCTGAACGCTGAGCAGATACCTTTGCAATAGCGTCATCAACTTTTGCTATTTCTTCATCAAAATTTAAATCTGCTTCTCCGTTATCATCAACTATTCCTATCTCATGAATTCCTAATTCTTCTGCAGACATTTCTTCTATATGCATTTCAACATTTTGTTCTTCGTTCGCACCAATTTGAAGAACAAGTGCATCTTCTCCATCTGCAAATTCTCCATCTAAAAGCTTTTTAGTATTAAACTCTGTACGCTCGGAAATAGCATCAATTTCATCAACCAAATCATTTATTTCATCCTGAATGGCTGATAAATCATCATCTGCTTGAGTTCCCAGGTTTCCTGCCTGTACTACTAGTTCTCTTATACGCTGGGTTATAGCATGGGTTTCGTTTAAAGCACCTTCTGCGGTCTGGATAAGGGAAATACCGTCCTGGGCGTTACGGGATGCCTGATTCAAGCCCCTGATCTGTCCCCTCATCTTCTCACTGATTGATAATCCTGCAGCATCATCACCAGCCCTGTTGATTCTCAGACCTGAAGAGAGTTTCTCCATTGATTTTGCACCCGAATCATTGTTAATAGACAACTGACGATGGGCGTTCATGGCACTAATGTTTGTGTTAATTCTCATTTTTACATTCCTCCCTGAATTTTTTAGTCCCCAATCCTTTGGGGCCTTTTTTATAAAGAAAAATAGCATTTTCCCTGGTCGGCCGCCCCTGGATATATGCTATTTTTGCTTTCACATACTTTATCGGAAGGCTCTTCTTAAACTTTAGCCTAAAAGTGTTTTATAAAGTCCTATTTTATTTTTTATCTATAAAATAGCCTTCCCTCTGGACTATTACCGGGCGGTATGCCTGCCCCGCCTGTTTGCCCTTATTTATGTTGGTTAGCTGTTTCTTTACCTGACTTAATTTGCTATTAAACATTTCCCTGCTTTTGTCATCCAGCTCAGCTATATTCTTCAAAAGGGCTTCAATCTGATCCAGTATTATGGACAACTGAGTAGTTTCTGAGTAAGGAAACTTTTCGGTTAGGGTAGAAACATTTACCTCAGCCAGGTCCAGTTCCTCCTTTAAACTTTCCTTTAAGTTCTGAATAATATTTTTATTCTCTTCTATCTGTTCTACCAGTTCCTGCCTTTCAGCCAGTATTTGATTAAGCTTGTCCATGTTATGATCATGGGAAAAATCAGCTTCCCGGCACAGCTCTTCCTGGCTTAT
>PWEB01000131.1 GCA_003553305.1 Syntrophomonadaceae bacterium | reverse complement strand
TTTCGTTGACTCCCGAGATGATAAGCAAAATCACTAAAAGGCCGGCAAAAGCCCTGGCCAGATGCTGCCACCATTGACCACGGACATCAAAATTAATTTTTTTCCTTTCCAGCAGGTACCCTGAAGCTGCTCCGGCAAGATAACCCATTAGATTAGGAGCATAGAGGGCAGGCAAAAAAGACAGGCCAAAAGGAATAACTAAAACAAAAAGCATCAGCAATCTGAAAGATATTTTATCTGCGATACGGTATTCTACTAAAGTTACTCCAATCCAGAAAAACAGTGCCAAAAACAAAGCCCCGGTTACAAACCCACCGATTACATCGCCCAGGAAATGGTATCCGAGCATGGTCCTGGAAAGGCCAACCAGGGCTACCATCACAATCGAAAAAATCCAAAACCAGCGCCTTTTCACCATCACCGCCAGGTACCCCCACACACTGATCGCCCCGGAAGTATGACCGCTGGGGAAAGTGTATGTAGGGACAGTAACACCGGGAACATCCGGCCTGGGTAATCTAGTCAAATCTTTGGGCACTTCGCTGGTTACAAAGATAGAAGAGGGCATTAAAACTAAACCCCAAAACCCCAGGTGTTTATTCAAAGACCAGTAAATCACGGCAAAAAAGATCAGGAAAAACCCTTCGCTGCCCAGGACAGTAACAACCCGAAAAAAGTTATACACGGCCGCGTTTGATATGGTAAAAGAAACTAAGGAGTAAGTAAATCCGGTATCCCTTAAAGGTCCCCAAAAAAAGTAGAGAAGGATCACCAATAAAGCAATCATCATAAAATATATCAAGCGGTAAAATCGTTCCTTGTCCGGGGCTGATGAAAAATAATTGCGGGTTAGTGGTGGTAATTCCATTCCTAATACTCTCCTGACCGGACCTGCTCAACCCAATTGGCAAGCTCACTGATAGTAGTAATATTTAGCTCCTCTGCCCGTTCCTGACACATCATAATTGTATAAGTTTTATTAATCGGGGCATAATCAAGCCATACCAGCTCATTTTCAATATCTTTTTCAGTCAGCTTTTCATAAAGCTCATCAGAATCAGTGATCATGTCGTCTTCTAAATGTATGTCTCTCCATGCATCACCGGTGTATTCCCAGTAAGCGTCGATCTCCCCTTCAAGCAGGGCAGCGCGTATTGTTTCGGTTCCAACCATATGTTCCCTATCTTCTACTGGAATACCAGCATTAGTCAAGACATAAACTAATATATGCCGCAAATTTTTATGTTCGGTGAATTCTTGAGAACGAATGGTGACCGGTTCTCCCTCATAAGGTTTTCTAACCTCTTCTGTGATCAACTCTTCTTCCAAAAGCCATTTCCGGGTTACTTCAGCCGGTTCATTGCCTTCAATCGCTACCTGATAGTTAAGTTGTCGCTTTGTTTCATTATCCAAATGCTGGGTGACTTCAGCCAAAACAGACTCTATGTGCGGGTAACTTTCCAGGACTGCTTCGCGAAAGACCGGGGCAGGATTATTTGCCGGAAAAACTCGTTTATCGTCTTCCAGGGCAAAAAGGTCCAATTCTTTAATTTTCCCATCTGTAGTAAAGCCGATAGCTGCATCTACATCTCCGGTCCGTAAAGCTTCATGAGTAAGCCCAATCGCTATTTCATAAACTTCGTCAAATTCTAAGCCGTATTCTTTCTCAAGAGTTTGTAAACCTTTTTCATCAACTATGAACTCTTCATTGGCAGCAAATTTTACCATTTCCGCAGGCTCATCAGGTTCTTCTGCAGGACAACCAACTAAGAATGCTCCCCACAGTACAGTTAATGCTAAGGTCATTCCCCAGGCAAATATTCTCTTCGCTTCCATCTGTCTGGCCTCCTGTTCACAAATCCTTCCTCTAAATCAAGTTATATAAGGAAGGTTCTTCGGAGAACTACTATATCAACTATAACATGATAGAGGGCCTTATGGATAGAAGATTTTTAGAATAAAATGGTCACTCCTAAAAGGCTTAGATACCCTGCAAAAAACATGGTTGGAGCATCCCAGGTATGTGGTGAAAATGCCTCGACCAGAGTCATGATCAGCGGTATGGCAGCAAGAGCAATTATATACTGCAGCGGATTAAAGAAAGATATATAAGAGGCTACGATTATCAAACTGGCTATAAAAACGACAGCACTCCCCTCAAGGCTGCGGGTATATTTCCGCTTTGTAAATAGGGCGTAAGTCTGATACTGGTGCTTACCAAAACGGACCCCAACCGGTTCAGCAAGACCGTCACCAATCCCATAGATCAAGATCGGAATAGCGACCAGGTGCATTAGATCGTAATAAGCAAATATCATGCTGGCCGGAATAAGAACCACATAACCTGTCGCGGTCTGGCTAATAATCCATAGTAAAGTGTAAGGACGATCCTCGGGACGATCAAATGAATGAAACATTACCCTGATCATTGAAACCCTGTCCCGAATCGGTTTAGCATAAAATGCAAATTTGGCTACAGCCAACAAAGCTCCAAGGGCGTACAAACCAAATGCCTCTTCATGGGCATAGCTCCGGTTCAAAAATATTGGAATAAAAAATAGTAAAAAATGATTAATTTTGCGTGTGTAATTCACTTTTACATTTTTATGAATAACCAGTAAACCGTTTACGTATTGTATAAAGACCAAAGAAAATACATTAATACTCTGGGTTAGTATATAGCTTAAGTCAAATATTTTTTCCATCAACACCATTCTTTCGCAGCATGTTCCAGGTTATTTGTCCTGGCAAAGTTAATAGCTTATTATATGAGTATAACATAAAATCGCCTCTTCGCTTTTATTGCTATAGATTTAAAAACATGGGTTTAGCCCTTATTGTGTGAACTCTTTGTAAGCTTGTCAGTGTTTAAGAAAAATATTAAATCATGGATAATACTTTACAAAAAGAATAAGCAGGAGTTTTGGTAAAATAGCTCATAGTGTATGATATCAAAATTTGTGGAAATCAGGCAAACCAACTAAAATTCAGGGCACTTAGAAAAATCTAAGGAAATACACCATATTGGGAAAGCAGGTTAAGAACTGCGTGAAATGATGAAATACATTGAGCAGTGGCTTTGTAAAATTAATTTATCTCAGCAGCTATATTTTTTAGCTGTTCAACAGAAACTGTCCCGGA
>PWEB01000204.1 GCA_003553305.1 Syntrophomonadaceae bacterium | reverse complement strand
AGCAGCAGATTCTCCTGCTTTGTGATGTTTCAGGCTCGATGAAGCAGTACAGCACTTTTGTCATTCATTTTTTACATGGTCTGCGTGAGGTGGTGCGTGATCTTTCCTGCTTCAGTTTTGCTGATAATCTTGAAAATCTTACTCCGAAGTTAAAAGGCCGGGCTGGTCTGCAGCAGCTTCTGGACCGGGCTATTCGACGTAGTAAAAACTGGGGTGGAGGTACCAACCTGGGGTTTTCACTTAACGAGTTGATGCAAAAATATCCCGATTTGCTGAACGGCAGAACTTCCGTTATCGTAGTCAGCGATACAAGAACTATTTCGCTCGATTGGTCTCTTAAGGAACTAAGCAAACTAAAGGATCGGGTTAAGCGGGTGATCTGGCTCAATCCTTTACCCAGAGAACAGTGGTCTGATTATCGTTCTGTCGGTTCAGTGGCTGAAATGGCAGAAATGTGGCCATGTAATACTATCGCTCAGTTAGAAGAAGTTCTGAACGGGCGGCTTTAAAAAATTTTAGCTGGAGGATGAATAAATAATATGCCAAAGAGAATTGCTATTGCCGGTAAAGGCGGTACTGGAAAAACTACCCTGGCTGCTTTGTTGGTTCGCTATCTTGCTGAAGAGAAAAAAGGCAAGGACATTTTAACGGTTGATGCGGATGCAAACGCTAATCTTAACGAGGCTCTTGGACTTGCTGTTGAAGAAACTATCGGGAGCATTTTAGAAGACACAAAAAACCCCGGATCCGTGCCCAGCGGCATGACTAAGGATATCTTTATTGAGTATCGTATCAGCCAGGCCATGGTTGAAGATGATGCTTTTGATCTTTTAGTGATGGGCAATCCCGAAGGGCCGGGCTGTTACTGTTATCCCAACGATCTGCTTAAAAAATACCTGGAGAAATTAAGCAAAAACTATGACTACATAGTTATTGATAATGAAGCAGGATTAGAGCACCTAAGCCGGCGCCTTTTGCCCAATGTCGATCTGCTTCTGGTTACCAGTGACTCAACTGCTCGCGGAATTCGTTCGGCAGGGCGGGTTAAGGATATTGTCGAAAAAGTTAAAATGGATGTAACTGAGTTGGGTTTGGTGGTTGGTCGCAGTCGTGATGAAGAGATTAATAGTCTTGATGAAGAGATCCAGAAGACCGGACTTTCCCTGTTTGGTGCTATAGGTCACGACCCGTTGGTTGCTGAATATGATCTTAACGGTAAGGCACTTTTAAGCCTCCCTGATGATTCTAAGGCAGTTCAAGATTCGAAAAAATTGTTCCAGTCGCTTTCTATTTAAGTCAGCAGGAGGCATGGGAGGAGGGTAAAGCATGCTTTTTAAAGACCGCCGCCATGCCGGAGAACTACTGGCTGATAAATTGGGCGCTTATCAGGACCAGGATCCTCTTATTTTAGCAGTGCCCCGGGGTGGAGTTATAGTTGCTGAGCCGGTGTGGGAAAAGATCGGAGGCGATCTGGACCTGATTATAACCCGCAAAATCGGGGCGCCCAATCAACCCGAACTGGCCATCGGAGCAGTAACCGGCGACGGTTTTACCATGCTTAATGAACAATTAGTATCCCGCTTGATTGTTCGGAAAGAGTATATTAATAAAACTGTTCAAATAGAGCAGGATGAAATTAAGCGTCGTCTTAAAGATTACCGCGGGGAACGCCCCGAATCATTATTGGGTCAACGTCCGGTCATCCTGATTGATGACGGTGTGGCAACCGGTTACACTTTATTGGCGGCTTTGCGCAGTCTGCAGCAAAAAGAACCTTCCAGGCTTATTCTGGCTGTTCCGGTTGGTCCTCCGGATACATTGAGTCGGTTGGAAAGTGAAGTGGATGAGCTGGTCAATATCGAGTGCCCCGCTCATTTTGCCGCGGTTGGCCAGTTCTATAATAATTTTGAGCAGGTCAGCGACAATGGAGTAAAGGCTGTCCTTAATAAAGCCTGGAACAGTTGAAAAAGACAGCGAACAGGAGGTTCTAGCTATGGCTGAAGAGCAGTATGATATTAATAAAATTCTTTCGGTACTCCCGCACCGCTATCCTTTCCTGCTGGTTGACCGTTTGACCGACCTTGTGCCTGGTGAAAAAGCAGCAGGTCTTAAGAATGTAACCATCAATGAACCATTTTTCCAGGGGCATTTTCCCGGCGAACCGGTAATGCCAGGAGTTTTGATCGTTGAATCTCTGGCCCAGGTTGGTGCAGTGGCAATTTTGAGCATGCCTAAAAATGAAGACAAATTAGCCCTGTTTACCGGAATAAATAATTTTCGTTTTAAACAAATGGTCAAACCGGGTGATCAGCTTGAACTTGTGGTTAGTTTGACAGGTATGCGCCGCAATCTTGGTAAGGGTGAAGCGGAAGCCATGGTTAATGGTAAAATCGTTGCTTCCGGAGAACTCTGGTTTGCGCTGGTTGAGCGTGGTCAGGCTTAAAGCATATTTCTTTAGAAGGTTATAAATGGATGGTCGTCATACCGTTCCACCTGTGATTTGTCTGCCCTGCCTGTTTACTTCAATTGACATTTAAAGCAATTTAGTATAATATATTAACATAGTTTAATACTGATACTCTTATCCAGAGCGGAGGAGGGACAGCCCCGATGAATCCCGGCAACCGGTTCTTATGATCACGGTGCCAATTGCTGCGGGGTGGACAGCCTCCCCGGGAGATGAGGGGTGCCAAGAAGGCCTCTTAAATGTAAGAGGCTCTTTGCTTTTCAGGGCTCTTTCAAAACAGCCTGGTCAGGTGGTGATTTGTTGATAATTGTTTACCGGTATATCATTAGCGAGCCCTAAAGGTTAGTCACTTATCAAGCGCGGTAACGGTATACAGGCAAATAAGCAGAACTTTGATTGTTAGCAAAATCAAAGCAAGTTCGATTAACCAAATGGAAAGCTCTTTAAATAAATATGTTTTGATAAATTGCTTTCCGACAAATTTAAAGGAGGAAATTCCCGTGCAGAACAAAGACTTTCTTTTTACTTCGGAATCGGTAACTGAAGGACACCCCGATAAACTTGCTGACAGATTTCCGATGCGATTCTAGACTCAATTATGGAGCAGGACCCGATGGGACGTGTAGCTGCCGAAACTGCAGTTACCACCGGATTAGTACTGGTTTGCGGAGAAATAACCACCGAATGTT
>PWEB01000112.1 GCA_003553305.1 Syntrophomonadaceae bacterium | reverse complement strand
GGATGTGTCCTTCCGCGAGGATGCTGCACGCAACCGCAAGGATAATGGCCCTGCCAACATTGCTGTCTTGCGGCGGCGCGCTCTGGATGTGGTTCGCAGAGATAAATCAAAGGACTCGCTCCCCATAAAACTGAAGAGAGCGGGCTGGGATGACGCCTATTTGATAAAACTTCTCAACGCGTTAGCCGAAGCTTAACTCAAATGCGATTGCCCTGCCCTCCCTGCAAACAGAAAGGGCCAAAGTGGCAACATTTTACGCTGCCCGCAGCGAGATTATCACGCCACTTCCGTGGCTCACTTTTGCATTGCCGTTCTCACCTTGATCCGCCAAGCGCGTGATGAATGTATGCGCAGCCTCTGTCCCATTAAGATTTTCGGCCTGGGCCGATTGACTGGTTTCTGGGTCTGTGCGTTTGCGAGCACGTCAGGGAGTCCCGGGTGAGCTCATTTGTGGTGCTGTAGCGGCTGCATAAGCCCATGGCATTAAGGCATCGATGTCTTTTTTGAGATGCCCGTTGGCCAGCTTGGTGTACAGATCGCGCAGATAAGCATAGGGCTCGACGCCGTTCAAGCGGCAGGTTCCGATCAGGCTTGCGAATCTTGCCCAACAACAGGCTCCTTCATCGTGGCCGGCAAAAAGTGTATTGCGGCGCGTCATGGCTGGGCTTCGGATCGCATTTTCGACCAGGTTGGAATCCATGTCGACATGGCCATCCGCGAGGAACAGGCAAAAGCCATCCTTTCGCCGGAGCATATAAGCCAGCGCCTTTCCCAGTTCAGATTTGCGCGACACACGGCCGGCTTGGGCGCCGAGCCACGCGAAGAACGTATCGACCAACGGGCGGGACTGTTCCTGCCGGACGGCCCTGCGCTGTTCTGGGGGCAGGCCACGGATTTCCGCCTCGATCTTGTAAAGGGCAGCAATTCGCAGCAGGGCCTCGTCCACGATTGGCGATCCGGCTTTGGGCTGGGCTTTAATCAAGGCCCGCCTCCCATGTGACCAGCAATAAGCCAGCTTCAGGGGGGAACCACCCACCCGCTTGGGCGTGGCCAATGCAGTATAGCCGCCATAGGCATCCACCTGGATTATGCCATCAAAGCCTTTGAGGATTTCTGCCGCGTATTCGCCCTTTCGCCCGGGCCGATAGTGGAACACGACACCGGGTGGCGATGATCCACTCCAGCCACGATCATCCCGCAGAACAGCCCAGAAGTATCCGGTCTTGGTTTTGCCGCGACCGGGATCCAGGACTGGCGCGGTGGTTTCATCGACATAAAGCCGGGTGCTGCCCTTGAGCAGCAGCATGGCCATGTGATCGACCACGGGGGCAATCAGTGCGCCTGTACGTCCCATCCAATCCGATAGAACTGCACGATCGATAGGGGCGCCATTGCGGGCCATAGCCACGGATTGCCGGTTCAAAGGATTGAAGTCACAAAACTTGGCCACCGAGATCTGCGCCAGCAGGGCTTCGGTTGGCCAGCTGTTTTCCAGAAGATGCGCAGGGGCCTTGGCTTGGACCACGCCAGCGCGGCCTTTGGGACAGGCGTATTTAGGACGCACGGTGACAATCACTTGGTATTGCGCGGGGATGACATCGAGCCGCTCCGAGCGATCCTCACCGATCTTGACCATATCGCCACAGCCGCATGGGCAGACGATGGTGTCAGGCTCAATCACCCGCTCAACCCGGGGCAACCCCTCTGGCAATGTGCGGGGTTTGCGGGGTTTGGGTGGGACTTTACTTTTGTCGCTGGGCTTTTTTGCAAGCTGGGCCTGCGCGATCTCGATCTCCGCCTGGGTCTCGGCGATGGCCATCTCTTGGTCTTCGAGCGCCAGCTCCATCTGATCAGGGGTCAGCTTCTCGGATTTGGGCCCAAACTTCGTGCGCTTGTAATCAGCAACCTGGGTTTCCAATTTCTCGACCAGTGCTGTCAGCGTGATCACCAACGCGCCCTTTTCTTCGGCATCAGCCTGGTGGTGCTGGCGCGCCGCGCGTTCAACAGCCAGCTCGAATTGCTGCGCTTCAAAGGCCTTGATGACCTCGGGCGGCAGGGCTGGAAACTGGCTGATATCGAAGGGTTTTGACATGGCTATTTCTATCCCAAAGAGGTACAAATAGCCAATAAAATAACGCTATAGTCACAATTTAAGTCACCCCGCGGCAGCCGGTGGAGTGACCTTCTTTGGCACCATCCCCAGCCAGTCCAGCCCCTCGAACAGGGCCTCGTACTGAGCCCGAGACAGCTGCATGACGCCGTCTTGGATCTTCGGCCAGACGAAGTTGGAAACTTCCAAGCGCTTGTAAATCAGCACCAGTCCTGTCCCATCCCAAACAAGGATTTTCATCCTGTCGCCGCGCTTGGAGCGGAACACCACCGTCAGGCCAGAATGCGGATCCAGCCCCAGCTCGTTTTGTACCGTAGCTGCAAGCCCGTCATGACCCCGACGGAAATCCACCGGCTTGGTTGCAATCACGATTGGCAGCCGCTGCCCGGCGACGATCACGACACCCCTCGGATCAAACTGATCAACTCAGCCGCACGTGCCACATTGGCATTGGCAGGCACGTGGACCACAACATCGGAGCCAATCGTCACTGCTATCTCGCCACATATTTCGTTGTCGCGGTCACCGTGTGCCTGTTCTGAGGCGCTGTCAGAATCCTGCGATATCATCGCAATTTGCAACGGCACAAAGGCGGGCTCCGGTTTATTCGCCGAAACGGCTGAAGCACAGACCGATGTCATGACATCCGCGGGCAACACTAATTCACCCTCTCGCGCCATCCGCCGCCAATCCGACAGCTGATGCGGGACGATGTCATGCCGTCTCGCTACATCCACTACGCGCACACCGGGCTGAAAACTCTCGGCAACAATCCGCGCCTTCACATCATCTGGCCAACGCCGATTACCACGTCGCGGTTCAACGACCTCGATACGCCCAGCACGCAAATTTCCATCCGCCATAACATCCTCCAAAAAACATTGGAAAATGTATCAAGCCCACAAACCGCACGCGGTAGACCCAAAATCAATGGGACAGAGCCTGCGCATACCTTGCGTCGGGTCACGACGTTAGGGCGCTTGCGCGATCTGCCGAAGACATCTCTGTCGCCGACCCAAAACTTGCGAAAATTCGTGGTGATGCACTTAATAAAGAAGATGTTGAAGCTGCGC
>PWEB01000038.1 GCA_003553305.1 Syntrophomonadaceae bacterium | reverse complement strand
TTGAAGATCAAAAACCTGTTGTAGTTGAATTTTATGCCCGCTGGTGAAGTGCCTGTGTAATGATGGAGCCCGTGATCATGGCTCTAAAGGAACATTATGCCGGTGAAGTGGAGTTTATAGTCGCTGATCTTGATGACCCAAAAACTGATCAGCTGCTGCAGGAGTTCGAGGTTCACTATATCCCGACTTTTTACTTTATTGACAGTAAAGGCAAAGTAGTGGATGTAGAAGCAGGACGATTCGGGTTTGATGAAATGACAGCCCGGATTGACCCAATCGCAGGAGAAGCAGATGCAGGTACAGAGCTTACCGGCCTGGATTATTTCTTTTCTGAAGTTTTGCCGGGCGCAGTTGAAGAGCGAACTGTGTTTACCCTGGTCCTAATTTTTGCCGGGGGGCTGTTAACCAGTATCAGTCCCTGTATTTTATCGATGGTTCCGCTCCTGGTCAGCTATATCGGTGGTTATGGCGAAGGGTCCCGATCCAGGGGGTTTTTCCTTTCAATTTCATTTGTTTCCGGGCTGGCTATTACTTTTGCTGTTTTAGGTTTTATCGCTGCCGGGTTCGGCCAGATATTTGGCGAGGTTGGTCAGTTCTGGTATTACCTGCTGGCTGCTGTAGCGATTATCATGGGCTTACAGCTGCTCGGGGTGTTAACTATTGATCTGCCCGGTCTGAAAAAAATTCCATACAGGAAGGTAGGCCCGGCTGGTTCCCTGGTAATGGGTATGCTTTTTGGGCTGGTCGCTTCGCCCTGCGCAACCCCCGTTTTGGCCGTGATCATAACCTATGCTGCTGTGCAGGCTGAGCCCTTTTATGGCAGCGGTTTACTCTTTATTTACGGGATGGGTCACGGTATTCCCCTCGTGGTTGCGGGGACTTTTACAGGAATAGCCAAAAGTTTGCCGAAGATTAACAAGTATACTCATTATCTCAGTTATGCCAGCGGGTTGATCCTGGTTGTTCTCGGCCTGGTCCTCTTGGCCTGGGTTAACTGGATATAGGTCGGTTGAATTCAGGTTTAAGTGTCTAGTAGTGCGCTTAGGAGCTTAGTATGAATTTGAGAATGAATTCGACAATAAATTCGACAATGAAAGGAGCTGATCACCGGATATGGAAGTAAATATTCTGGTGGGTGGAGCGGCCGGTCAGGGCATGGAAACCATTATGAATCTGCTGGGTAAAGCCCTGGTCAGGGAAGGATGCAGTTTGATTTACAACAAAGATTATATGTCCCGGGTTCGGGGCGGTCATAATTTTTCCCGCCTGCGCATCGCTGCGGACAGCCCCTGGAGCACAGTGGGGTCAATTGATATTTTGGTTGCTTTAAATGAAGAGACTTATACTTTGCATAGGGAAAACCTGGTTCCTTCGGGTCGTGTTATTTATGACCCGCAGCATATTACTTTACCCGAAGATGAAGACAGGGGTGTGCCGGTTGAAATGCAAAAGTTAGCGGAAGAGGCAGGCGGTAAAGTAATGGCCAATACAGTGGCTGTTGGGGCGCTGCTGGTCTTGATGGATTTGAAAACCGGCACTGTGGAAGCTTTACTGCATGATACATTTGCTAGCAAAGAAGGGGTTGCAGAAAAAAACGTTGCTGCTCTTAAAGCCGGCTATAATACTGCAGCCCAATCCTGCAGCGCCTGTTTTTCGCTGCCCCCCGGTCAAAAGGATGGTAAAAGGTTGTTTATAGACGGCAACCAGGTTTTGGGGATGTCCGCCCTGGCCAGCGGATGCCGGTTTTTATCAGCTTATCCGATGACCCCTTCGACCGGGGTGATGAACTACCTGGCCGGGAAGAGCAAGGACTACCCGGTAGTAGTTGAGCAGGCTGAAGATGAAATCGCAGCTATTAATATGGCTCTGGGTGCTTCTTATACCGGGGCGCGAGTTTTGACCTGTACGTCAGGTGGTGGTTTTTCCCTGATGACCGAAGGGTTATCATTAGCAGGGATGACTGAAACACCACTGGTTGTTATTGTAGCTATGCGGCCTGGGCCGGCCACCGGGCTGCCCACCCGCACTGAACAGGGCGACCTTGGATATGCTATTCATGCCGGTCACGGAGAATTTCCACGCGCTGTGCTCAGTGCGACCTCTCATGAAGATGCTTTTTACAGGCTGAACAAGGCATTTGAATTGGCTGATCGTTACCAGGTGCCGGTTGTTTTTTTATCAGACCAGAATTTTGCAGATACCCACCGCTCTATCGAGCCTTTTGATTTTGGCCGGCTAAGTTATAATCAGGCCATAGCTGCGGAAGGCCAGTATGAAAAGCCTTATAAACGTTACCGGATTACAGAGAACGGAATATCTCCGCGAATTATACCGGGCCGGTTCAGCGGTGAAACTGTCCTGGTTGACAGTGATGAACACGATGAGAAAGGTAACATAATAGAAGATGCTGCAACCCGAAAGTCGATGACTGACAAACGAATGCGAAAATTGACAGCTCTTGCTGGCGAAATGGATGAACCGGATCTCTATGGTGATCCGCATCCCGAAATTCTCCTGGTTGGCTGGGGTTCTAATTACGGAGTTATTCGGGAAGCAGTAGATGTGCTTTCTGCCGGGGGCAGGAAAGCGGCGATGCTTCATTTTAGCGATATATTTCCTCTCCCTCAGCAGCGCTTAAAGGACTTACTGAATGAAGGAAGGAAGAGTTATTGTGTTGAAAATAATGCTACCGGTCAATTAGCTTCCCTGATTCGCCAGGAAACAGGGTTGTCAATTGATAATTTAATCCTTAAATATGACGGGCGGCCATTTTTGCCCCGTGAGATTGTGGAGGAGGTTGAAAATGAACTGTAAAGCTGAAGATTACCTGTTACAAGAAACCGCCTGGTGCCCGGGTTGTGGGAATTTTGCGATCCGGGAAGCCCTCGCTGAAGCGCTGGCCGAGCTTTGTCTTCCTTCGCATGAAATAGTCATATTTTCCGGTATCGGTCAGGCAGCAAAAATTCCGCATTATATCAATGCCAATGGCTTTAATGGTTTACACGGCCGGGCTTTGCCTCCTGCGCTTGGGTCACGGGTGGCAAACAAAAATCTGAATGTGATTGTTGAGTCTGGCGACGGGGATAGCTATGGTGAGGGCGGCAACCATTTTATCCATAATATCCGCCGCAACCCGGATCTTGCCCACTTCATTCACAATAATCAGATCTATGGTTTGACCAAG
>PWEB01000014.1 GCA_003553305.1 Syntrophomonadaceae bacterium | reverse complement strand
TGCGTACCGGGGTCGATAAGACCATAACATAATCATTAACAACATCGGAATAAAATATTTCAGACCAGGTAGCATTACCTCCAAGAGAACCCTCCAGGTATTCGCGGTCAGAAAGATCAGCTCCTTCAATCTCGCCCAAAGAATCATAAACAACCGTTCCTTCTGTATCAGATAAAAATAGCTGGGCAAAACCATATTCACTGGCCACTGTCGGCATAAGGGTATCCAGAACCGTCACCCGATCCTGCCAATCATCTGCTTCACGAAGGACGACCTCTTCCCCGTCGTCAGTTTCGTAAACTACTGCATCTCTACCCTCTCCATGATAAATATTTAAACTCTGGTAAACATCCCTGGTGGTGGCAAGGACCTGGCCATCACCTTCGCGTTCAGCGAAGAAATCCTCAAACTGTTGTTCTGAAATATCGGCAAACATATCAATGGCGCTATAGACTTCTTCTTCAATGTTCTGGCTGGCTTGCATGTAACTGATCACAGCAATTGCTGCCAGCGGCACGATTCCTACTAACAAAAACAGAGCAACCATTCTAAACTTTAAACTCATTTAACAAACCTCCAGTTCGTGATAAATTTACAACATAGTTTTTTGGGCGTTTAAATAATATAGGTGATAAAACTTCTTTTGTGGAAAAGGCGCCGTTAAATTATAATAACTTGCTGTCATTAATCAACCTCCTTGCCTTGCCCGGAACGATTAGCAAACGATTGCTTATGCCTCGAAGAAATATATTCTAGAAGATTTACTGCGAAGGTTTCTTTGGCTATACCACCACTGATTGGATGTGAGCCAGGCGGGTAATAATCGACGAGATCATTTTTAAATAAATACAGAGCTAAAACTTCTAGGTCAGGATTAGATTGTTTAAACTTTTGGAGTTCTTTAATGTACCAGCGGTTCCCGGCTAGCATTTCATGATCGATCAGGATCAAATCCGGCTGCTGTTGATCGGCATGCAAATTGGCTTGATCAAAATCAGCAGCAGTTTCCACAGCTTCAATGCCCGGCAGCTGCTTTAAATAGCAGCAGGCCGATCTTAAAAAATATTGATGTGAATCAATGATGAGCAGACGGAGAGAGGACACTAGTCGTTCACCTCGCTATAAATATATATAGCAACTCTGATAACATAGATTATAAAACTAACCGGTAATTAATGTATATGGGGAAACTCCCCATCTACGCATGGGGATGTTCCCCAAAAAAATATGGGGAAACTCCCCATTTTTAAAAAATGTATTTGCATTAAAAAAGATTAGGAGAAATATTTAGAAAAAATTGATTAAAAAGTAAGCAGGCGTTGCTTATTACTGCCTATGAGATAGAGGCCGCTTCACTGTAAAGAACCAGGCCGACTGCGGCAGTTACTAGCGCATAGCAATCCACAAGTCCCAGGTCGGCATAAGCTACCAGGCTAATATAAGGATCAGGGAACCGGGCAGAAGGTAGTTTAAAACAAGCGCAACCATGACCGGTCGTAAGATGGTCTTGAATGGCTAATATTTATTGAATAGCATCTGAATTACCGGAGGAAATAAATATTCTTATCTACCCTCAAGTAGACACCCGTCTGTCATGTAAGATGATATAAAATAGGTTTTGGTTAAAGGTGGTGCTGCACGATGAAAAAAGAAAAGGGGAGAGAGGGCACCCATTCTTCAGGCTTTTTAACAATCGGGATATTGGCGTTTATTATCGTTTCAATTATAGTGTGTGCTGCTGTTAATCACAGCGGCGACAGTGATAACACAGGGGCTGTTGGTTAATATCCTGGGCGTTTACAGGGATTGAGCGAGATCCCTGCAGAATGGATAGAAAGACTGGAGTTGAAGGATGTGATCATGAGAGCTGCTGATGAAATGCTGATTTTAAATAAAAATCATTAAACTGGCAGGAATTTGTGAGTATATAATAGAAAACTTTTTTAACAATCATAATTATAAGATAAACCACAAGGTTTAGCAGGGGGTGCTGCATGGAAAGGGGCCGTGAAAAAGAATTTCTCTCAATTAATGATTTGCCGGATCACTTTAAGTGGAATTATGAACTGTTTCAGATTATTAGCGATCATATTTTAGACCTGGTTGCTGTGATTGATCTAGAGGGTAATTATATATTTGCCAGCAAAAGTTACACCTTTATGGGTTACGAGCGTGATCTCCTGCCGGGTAAAAATGTTCTCGAGTTTGTTAAACCTGCTGATTTTCCATATATTGAGTTTGCTTTGCAGAAGTTTAAAAATAATGAAGAAACTAATCACAAATTAGAATATAGGCATAGATGTGCAGATGGTAGTTACCGCTGGCTTGAAACGGTTGGTAATTTGATCAAAGATCAAAAGGGCCGGACAAAAGGGATCATTTTTAGTTCACGGGATATTACCGCGCGAAAAAAAGCGGAACAAGTTCTTGCCAATCAGCTTGAATTGCAAAAAGTAATCTCAGAGATATCAACTTCTTTTATAAACCTTTCCTCTGAAAGCATAAACGAATCAATCGATCAAGCTCTGCATTTAGCGGGTAATTCATTTAATATAGACCGGATTAAAGTAATTTTGTATTTAGATGATGAAAAATATGTTGCCAAAGCCTACGAGTACAGCAAGCCCGGTATCGAAACAGTCTTATGTGGCTTGCAGAAGATAGATTTTTAGAATTTTCCCTGGTTAATGAAAAAATTAAAACTTGGCGAAACTATATTTATCCCCAGTGTCGAAGGGTTGCCGCCTGAGGCAGCATTTGAAAAATCAGTCTTTCAGGAGCATCTAATAGAATCTGGCCTGATTTTTCCCATTCTGTCTGATAATAAACTGCTAGGGCATATTGGTTTCGGTTCTGTTTCCGAAGAAAGTTTCTGGTCAGATGAGCAGGACCCGGTTATTTACATACCCTTGATAAAGCTTTAATCTCCGAAAAATTCACCGCTCCAAGGTTGCTTCACTCTGTAATCTTTTTTTTGGGCCCTCCTCACCTGGTATCAATCCAAATTACGATTAGGCCAATCATTTAAAATGCCACAGTACATTTACCTTAAATCAGGGAAGAAGGATTAGAAATGAACAAAAAAATTAGTTTTGACAAGAGGTCTATTAATCTTGTAAGCTATACAATGATCAGTTCAATCTTTGATGCAATTAATAGCTGACCGCTTAAAGGCTATGGCTGTTG
>PWEB01000211.1 GCA_003553305.1 Syntrophomonadaceae bacterium | reverse complement strand
TTAAGGGACTCACCAATATGGTCCTAAGTGGTCAGTGGCTAATGCCTCCGGGAGGCCTGCCTCCGGCATTGATTACCGGTAAGGATTCCATCATGCGGCTCTGCAGTCAATTGAAACGGCCCTTTATTGATTAAATTTTCGCGATACAATGAAAATTGCATATTTTCGGGACACTATGAAAATTTTACATGAAAATCAATGATTTCTGTGGTTTATACATGATTGAAAAGTGCCTAAGGATACGGGGTTATGGCGACTATTGTGATTTCTTTTCTACCTGGTCCATAATACCAAAATACCCTGTAAGCACCAGGTGTGTTTTGCTGAGCATAGGCTTCAAAAACTTTTTCACCATTTGCCCCCTTCAAAGATTGATACTCATGTGTTTGTAGAGAAGGATGGTGCAAATTTGTTTCCATCAGCCCAAGAGTTTTCCGGACAGCTTTTAGTATTCTTTTTTTAGAGGGATCGGATTCTAATTCCTTTAAGTCGTTGTCGGCCTGAGGTGTAAATAGTAGTTCGTGCATTTTTTATTCCTCTGCGTATTCTGCAAATGAACCGCGTTTAATAGTGCCCTCTTCAGAGAGACCAGTTTTTACCTTGGATAAGGCTTTTTCATTTTGATACAACCAGACTTCTCGTGCCGTTACTTCTACCATGGGTTCAAGGACAATTTTATCGCCATCTACATAAGCTCTGACTGAACTCACCGGAAGATCTGGTAGCAGCTTGCCAAGTGAAATCCTTTTTCTTGAGTCTACGGATAAGTTAATAGTTCGCATAGCTTACACCTCCTGAACAAATAATACAGCTATGTGGGATTTATGTCAAATGGGAATGCCCACATAATATTTCGGGACACAATGAAATTTATTCATGGGAATCGACGCTTTCCCACTTTTTCCGGCAATCATGATTACAAGCTTTATCTGCAAATTATGGCCGAACTATGAATCATGACCGAGCTATATGCGAAGCAGGAGTTCCCGGGGGGAAGTGTAGTATTTATATCTGCACGTGAAGTAAGATTAGGCCTGGATTTCAAACTGCAAAAGGGAGACCCGAAAAAACCTGGAAGCACAAGCTGGCCTCGCCGGGTTTATTTTAACATCTGATTCTATGGGCGGCGAAGATGGCATCGTAAAAATTATCATTGTGTCCCGAAGTGTCCCGAAGTGTCCCGAAATTTTTTCGGCACTATCTAATATACAGGTAAAGGAGCTTAGCAGATATGAACAGGAAAAAAATCTGTTTATTTGTAAGCATTACTCTTCTGATTAGCTGGGCTGCGGCGGGCCTGTATTACCTTGCCGGCGCAGAATGGGGCACTCTTTACGCCACCGTTTTTGGCGGGGTTTATATGTTCTTTCCTCTGCTCGGCACAGTTATTGTGCAAAAGTATATTTACAAGCAACCGGTTTTAAAAACATACGGAGTCAATACAAATATCAATAAGTGGTTCCTGGTAGCATGGTTGCTGCCAGTTATCATCACTTTTACCACTATCGGGGTAAGCCTGCTTTTACCCGGGGTAAGCTATTCTTCTGAAATGATCGGTATAGCTGAGTACCTTGGCGATTTTATAACAGAAGAAGCAATGTAAGAGATGCCCTTATCACCTGTTTTAACTTTCTGGCTAATGCTTTTACAAGGCATTATTGCAGGCCCCACGATCAATGCTTTATTAGCTTTCGGGGAAGAGCTTGGCTGGAGGGGGTTTTTGTTAAAGGAAACAGCAGCTGCCGGGTTCTGGAAATCCGCCATGTTTATCGGCTTCATCTGGGGCATCTGGCATGCTCCCCTAATTTTAATGGGCCATAATTACCCGGGATATGAGGTTCCCGGTGTCTTCATGATGACATTGTGGTGTATTTTGCTTTCCCCCATGTTCACCTATATAACCATAAAAGCGAATAATGTTATTGCTGCAGCAATCTTGCACAGTTCTATAAATGCTGTTGACATGCTGGCCATTATGCCCCTTGCAGGTTCAACCCCGCTGCTCACCGGTGTGATGGGATTGGCCGGGTTTATAGTTTTAATAGTTTTTAATCTGTTAATCTTTTTTTTCGGCAGACCAGAAGAGCTGATGCAAAAAGAATTCTTTTAAGGGTAATTTGGGGCAGGTCTTGAAATACTATATTTCGAGTCCTGAGCGCTTATATACTAGTCCATAGTGACCCGAAAACACTCAAATGCTAAATTGAAGTTAAGTATGGTTTATCTTACTGATCACTTTCCAACTAGATTGGTTTTTACTATAGAAAGTTAACGGAGTTAGCCGGTATAAAACGACTTCATCTTAGAATTTATGGCCTGATCCAGGGAGTCTATTTTAGGGCTTGAGCTCGGCGCAAAGCTCAGCGAGACAGGTGACGGTTCTTTGTTTAACTTATTTCTGCGCTCGGCGAAACAAAGAACCGTCACCTGTTTACACGAAAATTTTCATTGTGTCCCAAATTTATTTGTCCCGAAATTATTAAAACTGACCTATTTTTTCAAGTAACCTGCCCTGTTCATTAAGAAAGAATTTTTTCAAGTCAGCCCAATTCAAAGCAACATGCATCCTGGTCATCGGTTCTGCTTCGGCATCATCGAAATAAGAAAGGCTTTTGATGAGGTGATAATAATTAATTTTTGTTCCAGGAAATTTGGAGGGCATTAGTTCGATCAGAGATTCCAAATCAAGGCCATTTTCATGGAGCTTGTAGAGGTCAATAAAATCCTTGGCCGAACCACGATGGCTTAAAGCAATTAACTTCATAGTGCCAATATCTTTAAGTGAAGCCAGCTTTAACCCCGGCATTGAAGAGCTTGTAATAAAGCTATCAAGAAGAGGGTTAGGGTAATAAAGCCAGGTAACTCTTACATTATCCATAATGCCATGCAAAGTGCCTCTGGTCGCTTCATTGACTTTAAATGGCTTAATGAGTGACAGTTTTCGGGCTAAGCTTTCCGGATCAAATTCGGCAGGGGAAAACCAATCGAAATCAACAGACTCGCGGTGTCCAATAATCAGGGCTAATGCAGTGCCCCCCGCAAGATAGCTGCCCTGCAATGGCATTTGATCAGCGATTAAGTTTAATAAGCTTTTTTGTTCTTCTCTGAGTGTAAACCAGTGCAGCAAAGGTCTTCCTCCTTCAGGCCAAAATAGTTTTGCCAACACCTTACGGTTTTAACTGACAGGTTCCTTGC
>PWEB01000234.1 GCA_003553305.1 Syntrophomonadaceae bacterium | reverse complement strand
TTCTACTAATTCCGGGTCAAAATGGCTTCCGGCACATTTTATAAGCTCTGCTCTTATTTCAGTGCTGCTCATTGCTTTTTTATAGGGCCGCCCGTTACTCATTACTTCATAAGAATCTGCAATTGTAGTAATCCGGGCCAGCAGCGGGATATCTCTCCCCTTTAAACCTCTCGGATAACCGGTCCCGTCAAAACGCTCGTGATGGGAGAGGATCTCTTCAGCGACATGCACAAATTCCTCGGTAGCACTGGCAATTCTATAACCAATTTCCGGGTGTTTTTTAATCATTTCCCATTCTTGCAGGGTAAGAGATCCTTTCTTGGAAAGAATATCTTCAGCTATATTAATCTTGCCGATATCATGGAGTGTGATCAGCAGCTCTAACCGGCTTAACTCTGCATCAGGCAGATTGATACTCTGACCAATTTTTTGAGCCACTTCCTGCATACGGCAAGTATGTTCTTCTGTTTCAAAACTTTTTTCAGCGAGGGTTTTAAGAAGGGTCTGAACCACTGCGTTTTTCGTGCTGCGGCTTTCAGTAAGCTTTTGTTTGTGCATATTATTCTCAGCCTCACGCAAAACATCTGCCAGGCTTCTCGTTTCGTCAGTTTTGCTCGCTACGCCCATCGTAATTGAAACAGGGACATCTTCCACAAAAGAGTTCATACTTTTAACATCAATTCTTTTGCATATAGACCAGGCTGACTGCGATCCAATCCGGGGCAGCAAAATGACAAATTCATCTCCTCCCCAGCGGGCAATAAGGCCTTTCTCCCGGCATGTTTCATTTAAGATGCGGGAAACAGATTTAAGCATTTCGTCACCTTTTAGATGGCCGTAGGCATCGTTGATCAATTTTAAACCATTTAAATCAGCCATGATAATGGTTATCGGCAGCTGCCCGGAGGTATCCAGCCTTTCCATCTCTTTTTCAAGGAAATACCGGTTGTAAAAGCCGGTCAATTGATCATGACAGCTTAAATAACGGATCATCTGATCATCCTGGCGCCTTATCAGGGCACTGGTTATCAACTCGGCTATGACTTTAGAATGCAAGATCTGTTCCTCAGACCACTTCTTTTTATTTTTCACAGCATCGTAGCCGATGATTCCAAACATTTTACCATTTATGTTGACGGGAAGGCATAAAAGAGTGCTTACCCCATCCTGCTTTAATCGTTCTTTTTCTAGATTTGCTTCCTGGGGCAATTTGTCCACATCGGGTATACATAAATGATCCCCAATCCTGAGCTGCTTCGCTATCCAGGGCAAAATATCCACCGGGATATTCTGTAATTCTGCTTGTAAAGATTTAATTCCGTCAGCGCACCACTCATGGGTATTACTCATCGTTTTTTGATCAGCAGATAGCTGAAAAAAGTAACTGCGATCAACCCCAAAGAGTTGATCTGCCCTTTTAAGCGCATAATTAATGCCGCTGGATAACTCTTCACTCTGCAAACTGACAAAGGATGAGGATATTTCAGAAACCACCTTTTCATAGTCAAGCTGGAGCTGCAGGGATTCGTTGATGCGCTTACGCTCGGTTATATCAGCATGCGTTCCTACCAACCGCTGAGCTGTACCGTCTTCAGATCGCTCCAAAATTTTGCCGCGACCCCGTATCCACATCCAGCTGTTATCTTTGCGGAGAAAGCGAAATTCGATATCGAACACTGATGTTTGTCCGGATAAATGAGCCTTGATGGCCTTACTGGAAGGCTCAATATCCTCAGGATGAACCCGTTTTGCCCATTCTTCAAAAGCATGCGGAAATTAATCCGGTTCGTATCCGGCCATGGTGAAATAACGTTTATCAAAATAAACTTCATTATTTTTTAAATTCCAGTCGAACAAACCATCGTTTGCGGCCACCATGGCCATCTCGAGGCGCTCTTCGCTTTTTCTTAGCGCCTCCAGGACCTGGTATTGTTTAGTCACATCACGAAATACCAGCACTACCCCGGTTAATATTTTTTCAGCGCTGTAGATCGGGGCGGCGGAATCGGCAACCTGATATTCGGTGCCGTCCCTGGCCAGAAGGATGGTGTGATTGCCCAGGCTGACCGCTGCACCATTTTGCAGGACCTCCATAACCGGATTGCCCACCGCTTGACGGGTCAGAGCATTGACAATGTTGAATATATCGGTCGAACTTTTTCCACGGGCCTGATCTTCCGCCCAACCGGTCAACTTCTCAGCCACCGGATTCATACCGGTCACTCTGCCCTCGTTATCTGTGGCTATTACTGCTTCGCCAATCGAGTTCAGTGTAATGCGCAGGTTTTCTTCGTTTTTGCGCAGCATCTCCTCCGCTTTTTTGCGTTTGGTAATATCACGATACATACCCCAGGCTCCAAGAACAAATCCATCATCATCGAAATTGCAATTCACGTTACCTTCAACCGGAATAGACTGTCCGCTTTTACTGATAAAGATTGCCTCAAGATTTTCAATGCTTTTCCCCGAATTTGCCTCTAAAAAAGCTTTACGACAATTCTCTTTGGACTGCGGGTGAATAATATCCCCTATATAAAGATTATCGATTTCATGATCAGAATAGCCGAGTTTATTCTTCCATATATTATTGACATAAACAATTCTGCCATCATTATCAACACACTGAATAAGATCGGTGGCTTGATCAACGATTTTCTTGAAATGTTTTTCATCGATTTTACTGCGGCCATATTTCATAAATTTTCTCCTGAGCAGAGCATTATTCAAGTTAAGTGATGGTTTAAATTTCGATAACGATTTGAAAGATCCCTGCCTGTCAATAAAAAAAGCCAAAATTGTTACGATCTTTTGAATTCCTTCAATAGTTATAAAACAGAACACAGCGTCAACAATTAAAGAGGGCCGCAGTAGAAAGTTTTATACCAGGAAAAGCGGCTTTTTGTATGAAATGGCGGCAGCGGTTCACTTAATTTCAACTACGACATTGTAAATTGGCAGGGCTGTGCTTCCAAGACGCCTTTTATAGACTTCCCGCCCTTTTAGAAAATCGAAAACACAGCTGCCTTTCTCGAGACTGTGCTTTAAACCAAATATCTTTGAAAGCAACCCAACGCTTAAATCGCCATATTCGGCACTATAGCCGCTGTTATAAAGATAAATCCGCCCACCATAATCAAAATAAAGGATCGCAGCAGTATTAACTCCCTCAATTTCAAGCAGTCCAAAACGGGCTAAACC
>PWEB01000183.1 GCA_003553305.1 Syntrophomonadaceae bacterium | reverse complement strand
TAAATATTTCTTCGAGCCATTCCTTACAATAGATTATTAACAGATCCATCATAAAGGCAGGAAGGGAAGCTACCCTATCCGGGGTTTTACTTTTTCTGGAGGATTAGGGTGCATCAACTCCTATCTGATTGCAGTGTTGAGCATGTTTGCTCGGTCGTATTTCAGTAATTTTTATGCCCTAAAGCGGGAACGATTTTTTTTAGAAAAGCCTTGAAATAGTATCAGAATATGATACTATTTTTTCATGAATAAGAAGCAGCGGCAGACATTGGCGGAAATATTCGAAAATCCTGAAAGATCCGATATAGGCTGGGATGATATTGAGTCATTATTTGGCGCTCTTGGAGCAGAAATTTCGCAGGGCAAAGGATCAAGGGTAAGGGTTGTCCTTGGAAGTACGAAAGCTGTTTTCCATCGACCGCATCCTCAGCCTGTAACTAACAAGCCAACTGTACGTTCTGTGCGCAGATTTCTTATAGAGGTGGGAGTGAAAAATGATGGAATATAAAGGTTATTATGGAAAGGTTGAGTTTGACGAAGAATCCGAGGTCTTTCATGGTGAAGTAATAAATATTAGTGAGGTTGTTACATTTGAAGGAACTTCTGTGGATGAGCTAAAGCAGGCCTTCCAGGATTCTATAGATGATTATCTTGAATTTTGTGCTGAAAGAGGAGAAGATCCTAGTAAACCTTACTCAGGCAGATTTGTGGTACGAATTAACCCGGAGCTTCATAAAAGTATTGCTATAGAAGCTAAAGCTAGAGGGAAAAGTTTAAACGCTCTAGTCAACGAGATTCTCTCTAAATCGGTAAGGAGTTAGGATTACAGGTATGCTGTTAGTGTAGCAGCCAGGGTGGCATTAGTGAAAAAGATATGCAGCATATTGAGGAATTTATCAATGCAAATGAGCAGTAATTTGGGATCGATGGGAACAGGAAATGTCACAAAATGACCTGAAATAACTCGAATCAAAAAGCCGCAAACACCTATAAATAAAGGATTGCATGATTTAGCCCGAAGCACTTTAAAGTACTTCTAATATGTTAGTCGAGGGTTCAAATCCTTCCAAGCGCACCAGTAATAATGGGGGTTCCGGTGTTCTGACAATGTCGGAGCCCTATTTTGCTAAGATTTCAATTTGGCGCATCATAAATATAGCTTCCGGCAGGGCGGAAGTTCGGTTTTGCCACGCCGGGTCGCGATATAATTCTTTGATTAAGGTGGTTTTATCCCCGCTGGTGCTGCCTGCAAGGGCAATAAAATGATTTTTTTTATAAGGGGAAATCTACACCGATTCCTTGATCTTCATGGCTTAAGCAAGAGCTAACTTCATCCAGTTCTTGATAGTCAGAATGTTTACTAGTAATGATCTTGCGCTTATCCAGGATTTGTTTTTTGTATTTTTCTTCTATTCCTTTCTTTTTATAAATTTTTACAAGTGCTTCGGCAGCTTTCTTACGTAATTCTGCAAAATCATCAAGTGCATCTATGAGAGGTCCCACCGCCAGAGGGTTGGCGATATTACCTAGAGCTTCAGCAGCTAAGACACTCTCATGGTCACTGATTTCAAGTTTTGTGATAAGATACTTAACAACTCTTGGATCATCAATATTACCCAGTACTTTACAAATATTTATATCTAAATAAAAATCATCTTCCAGAGCAACAATAAGCCTCTCCGTAGCTGGAGCCCCAAGTTCATAAGCTTTTTCATAATTGCCTTTGGCAATCCAGTAAC
The DNA here is from genome assembly GCA_003553305.1 of Syntrophomonadaceae bacterium. Taxonomy (GTDB): domain Bacteria; phylum Bacillota; class Dethiobacteria; order DTU022; family DTU022; genus B1SED10-74M. The sequence goes on along the minus strand of PWEB01000183.1, from coordinate 1,478 downwards.
AGGCTTCCGCTTTTCCCCCGTCTGGTTCCCAACCTAGCTTATCCAGTGCTTCGGCGGCAGCCCAATCTAATTCTTTTATGAGGTAGGCAATAAGAGGATCCACTGCCGGAGCCCCAATTTCAACCAGTGCATTAACAGCAAAGCTGTTCCGTTTTTTAAGTGCGTCAATTAGCGCTTTAATGGCAATTGTTTCCATGGCGGTTACTTTTTCCCAGTCTTGTTTGACAACCCAATACCAAGCACTATCTTCTCCTTGTTCTGGGTCCCAACCTATTTTTTCGAGTACATCCGCTGCTTTCTTCTGTATGGTCGAATCATCATGCCTCAGAGCTTTTATAAGAAATTTTACTGCTGGTTCCCCTATTTTGACCAGTGCTTCAGTGGAAACCTTGTAGAAATCCTTGTCATTTATAAGTATAAGCGTTTCTATGGCTTTCTGGCTACCAATTCTACCCAGGGCATGAACAATATCGTTTTTCATGTTCAACCTCAACTCTTGAGACTTTATATCATGATTATGTGTCCAAGACGGTCCGAAACTTACCGCCTCAATGGCCTCTTCTAATCCCCATAGCTCGTTATTAAAAGCATTGATTAATGGTTTCTCTGCCCTTTTACCTACTTTGCTTAATGCTTCAACGGCAGCCTGTCGTGTATCACTATCTTTGTCTTTCAGGATGCCAATAAGAGGCTTTACTACTTTATCTCCTCCAATATTTCCTAGTGCTCTGGTTGCAGCCTTTCGTTCTCCTTCAGACCAGTATGACTCATTGTCCTTTAAAAGCTCAATTAAAGGTTTAATTGCGCGTTCGTCTCCAATATCGCCTAAAATGCTGCATATAGCTTCTCTTACGCTTGGATTATTGTGACTAAGTGATTCTATAAGTTCTTCTACAGCCGGAAAGCCTATTTCCCTTAATGCATTAGCGGCTGACTTGCATATCTCCTCATTTTTCTGTGATTCTAGGGTTTTAATCAGACCCTTTATGTTTTTCCTGGCTTTCATTTTTCCTACATCAGGCGGTCCAAAAAGCCCCATTTCTGTTTCCTCCTTACTTGTTTATTTGAGTAAGTTAATTTATTTTTCTGGCCACGGCAGACCTGACGATTAGCATTGTTCTTTGCTGATCTCCATCACTTCAGACGCTGTGTGACGGATTCTTTTCGTCCAAACAGAATGCGATAAATTAATTATTTATGATTGATTCAAACCCAAAAAGGTCATAATTGATCTAAAAACAGAACAGCACATGCAAATAAACTCAAAATATGTCATTCGAGGCACTCTGACGCGATATTAGAAATATATTTATTACTTTTACGCAATATTGCTCAATAATACTTGTAATTTCGGCCTTTTCGGTGTATAATGAATATGAAATTATTTTCATATTCACCAGAATACGGAGGATATAGAAATATGTTCAAGAAAAACCCGAACCAAGGGCAAATCAGTATCCTGGACCCCGGTTTAAAGT
>PWEB01000184.1 GCA_003553305.1 Syntrophomonadaceae bacterium | reverse complement strand
TTTCTAAAGTTAAAACTTTTTCACAGGGCATTTTAGTATACATCTCTTTTTGTGCTGCTGGTGTAATAACCAGATCATTTGCGCATTCAATGTAGACCCGGGGAATACTTCCATAGCTTTCTTCAGTTATATTAATCGGAGTTGCAAAAGGCATGGTAGCTTGAGGCACAACCCGTTCCTTGATCCGCTCTATATCTTCATCTGATGCATCTGTGTAAATAACGTTTTTAATCCCTTCATCCTTCAATGTAACATAGCTTTGGTCATCTCAATTTTTTAACCGAGAATATTTGTGCAAGCAGTGGAACTATTGAGCTAGAGCTTAATACTGCGTAAAAGTAAAAGTAGATTTTAAGTTATTATAGCAATTTTCAAACGTTAGTGTCAATGTTTCTTTTGAAACTGGAAACCAAAATCCTTTGTAATTGCCCAGGTTAGTTTGCCAGTCTGGGCAGCTACTTTTTTTCTTTTTATAAGGACTATTTTAATCATCTTTTCAATTTTATAAATCCGGAGCCAATCCAATATATTTTCACTGGTCTCCTCAGCAATCCTGCTTTCCTTACAAATAAGGGCACCGCGATTCGTGCGTTAGCGGTGGCTGTCTGGAAGTATTATTTACCCTGTTCCGACCCAGAACATAATTACTTTCAGGATTAGGGTCGACCATAAACAGGATCCATTACCATTGGAGAAGCGATTTATTTTGCATAAATTAATAATTGTTATGACTATAATATTATGATATAATTATCTAACAGTTTACTTGAGCATCAGCCCGTTTTGATCCAGGCAGTTATATTTACTTTAAATGAAAGGAGTGAGCGGTTATTAAGATTGATATTGTAAAAAGCCAGGTGTCCTTAGCTCCTGAGAATGATGATGAGAAAGCAAAGCTTACTGCCCTGTGGAGAATTTTGGTCGATTGTGTTGGAGACAGCGGAAAAATGGTCCCGGTAGGAGAGTATATCCCCGAAAAAGGCAATAAGAGCGCTTCTTTTTATATTGAAGGGGTTAACCCGCAGGATAGCGCTTTTACCGAAGTAAGAGTAGATCGTGATGAAAGTGTTTATTGTAAAACCTGTAATAAGTTGGTAAGTCTAAAAAAAGGTGAGGTAATTCCTATCTGCTGTGGTAAAATTATGGATGTCGTGGATTAGTTGCGGGTTCCCCCTCGATTTAATAGAGCCCTGTCTTATAATAGACAGGGCTCTATTGTGGTTCACCTGCTGCTTAAACAACACTGCTTTTTTAAATTTACTGTAAATGGGCATGTTAATTACAACTATTGATAGGTTATGATTGCAGGCCGGCCACCGTATCAAAGGCATCGCTTACTGGAATAGCTGACATTGCAGATCAAGCTATTGAAAATTTTTAAAAATCCTTGATTAAAAAGCAGGCAATATGACAGGCTTTTCCGAACTAAAACCTTCTTGAAATAACTTTTAAGCTCAAGTAGATGTAAGAAATAAAATGAAACATCAATATGATGAAACAGTTTTTCTTGATGTTGTCTCCGGCAAGATGGGAAATGATTTGGTGTGACTTACTATTATTATACCCTATAATCCATGTACTGGAGCGCTTGCCACATCCAGTCCATATTATATTGTCCATAACAGCTTTTTATATCAAAATACAAACGTTTTTATACTGCTGTTAATAAAAAACCCCCGCCGGAAGGAGTTGTGCTCCGGGGGGGTGATAAGCGAAGCTTAATCAACATGTATCTAAGGTTGGGATTGAGCTGTTTAACAGCTCAATCTATAAAAGTGATAGCACCAGCTCTGCAACCAGCTTCTATAGATTCCTGGTCTGAAGGGTTGTTGCTGGATAAAAGATTTATTAACGATGGGGCCTCCTACAACACTTCCCCACTCAGTCCAAGAGCCATCATATACAAGGACTTTCGGATAATTTAACAAATATTTTGCGATAAACCACACCGGGGTAGCTCTATGACTTAGCCTACAATGTGTAACAATTTCTTTATCGGGTGTTACCCCTTTTTCATCAAAAGCTAATCTCATTATCAAATTGCATTGTCATCTTTTTTCTCCTCCAGACTAGTATACTATAGTTTAGGATAACTGGTATTTTCTAAGCATTTTAACCTTTACCCTCTAATAAAGATATAATATGTACTACAATGCCAATGCGAAAGATGTTCTAAGGTGCGGTTATGGACTCCAGGCCATTAAAGTAAGGGCGCAGTACTTTCGGTATTTCTACACTACCATCTTCACATTGATAGTTTTCAAGGATCGCAGCAACAGTTCTCCCGATTGCTACACCGGAGCCATTCAGGGTATGCACAAATTGAGTTTTTTTGCCCTCTTCGGGACGATAACGAATCGCGGCTCGCCGGGCCTGAAAATCTGTAAAGTTGCTGCAAGAGGAAATTTCGCGATATGTGGCGGCCGCCGGTAGCCAGACTTCAAGATCATACTTTTTAGCCGGCGCAAACCCAAGGTCACCGCTGCACATCAGCATAACCCGGTAAGGTAGTTCCAGTAACTGCAGAACTTTTTCTGCATCAGCAGTTAGTTTTTCAAGTTCATCCATAGAGTCTTCCGGCCGAACAAATTTGACCAGCTCCACCTTGTTAAACTGATGCTGCCGGATCAACCCGCGGGTATCGCGACCATGCGCACCAGCTTCAGCCCTAAAACAGGCACTGTAAGCAGCATAATAGATAGGCAGCTGAGCATCATCTAAAATTTCGTCCCGGTGCAAATTTGTAACCGGCACCTCAGCAGTTGGAATCAGGTAAAAATCAGTTCCCTCAACCCGGAAGGCATCTTCAGCAAATTTTGGCAGTTGACCGGTTCCGGTCATGCTGGCTGCATTAACCAGGAAAGGAGGGAAAACCTCACGGTAACCGTGTTCAGCTGTATGCAAATCAAGCATAAAATTAAAGAGGGCTCTTTCCAAACGTGAGCCTGCTCCGTAATATACAGCAAAACGGCTGCCAGTTATTTTACCGGCGCGGGCGAAATCAAGAATATCGAGATTAGAACCTATATCCCAGTGCGCAAGCGGAGTAAAATTAAATTTCGGATGCTCTCCCCAGGTCCTTATTTCGACATTGTCTTCCTCGTCGCTACCCCTGGGAACTGCTTGATCCGGCAGGTTGGGAAAATTGAGCAAAAGCTCTTCTATTTCAGCATCTACAATGCGCAGTTTCTCATCAAATTCTTTTATCTTTGACGAAACTTCTCGCATTT
>PWEB01000225.1 GCA_003553305.1 Syntrophomonadaceae bacterium | reverse complement strand
TAGAACTGCAAGTATTACCTCCAAAACCAGCTTAAATCAGGGATTCCTTGAAGGAATATCTTGAGACTAGTCGAAATAAATCCATAATACAAAAAATAAAGCAAGATCAATTTTTAAAATTCAAGCTTGACCTCTCAGAATGACCTGGCCAACAACTTTGTCCAGTAATCCCTGGGTAATGAAAATCGTTTTTTTATTGGGGATGGCGTTATGCCTTTAGTATCTGATCGGAGAGATCAAAAAGAGGTACTGCGTGCCTTTCGCCGGGCCTTGAGCCGGGAGCGGCATAACCTTAAAGAAAAACCGGATATCCTCTGGCAGCAGATGTACAACCGGCTGCAGTGGGCGGATGGAATAAAAAAGCAAGGACCGGTTATGCAGATTGTAGCGCCCGAGTTTGAGAAAAGGACTGCCCCGGGGGCCAGGCCCTGGATGCATAACAAGTGCAAAACCATAGAATCGGAAGCACTGATCATGGTTTTCGGTGGACATACTCAATGGGTTCGCTCTTGTGTCTTCAGCCCGGACAGTCAGATAGTGGCCTCAGCCAGCTACGACAAAACAGTAAGGTTGTGGGATGCGTCTACGGGTGAGGAAAGAGCCGTTTTGAGAGGCCACACCGGGGAGGTCCACTCCTGTGCTTTCAGCCCGGATGGTAAAATTTTAGCCTCGGCCAGCGAGGATAAGACGATCAGGTTGTGGAACGCAGTTACAGGTGAGGGAAGGGCAGTTTTAGAAGGCCACACCTTTAGAATCAACTCCTGTGCCTTCAGCCCGGACGGTAAGATAGTGGCATCGGGGGGAGGTGACGGGACCCTCAGGCTGTGGGATGCGATTGAGGGTGAGGAGAGGGCGGTTTTAGAGGGCCACACTGATTGGGTTTTATCCTGTGCTTTCAATCCGGACGGTCAGATACTGGCTTCGGCCAGTGAAGATGGGACAGTAAGATTGTGGAATGTGGCTAAGGGTGAGGAGAAAGCAGTTCTAAGAGGTCACACCGGTAAGGTCCACTCATGCGCTTTCAGCCCGGACGGCATGACACTGGCTTCGGCCAGCTATGACAAAACGGTTAGTCTGTGGAATGCGGCAACTGGCGAGAAGAGGGCTGTTTTGGAAGGCCACACTTTTGAGGTTCGCTCCTGTGCTTTTAGCCCGGATGGTAAGATGCTGACCTCGGGTGGAAGTGACGGGACCCTCAGGCTGTGGGATATGGCCACGGGTGAGGAACGGGCGGTTTTAAAAGGGCATACCGGCTTGATCAACTGTTGTGTCTTCAGCCCGGACGGCCAGACCCTGGCCTCGGCAAGTCGGGACAATACAGTCAGGCTGTGGGATGTGGCTGCGAGTGAGGAGCAAATGGCTGTAGAAGGTCACAGCAGTAAGGTTTTATCCTGTGTCTTCAGCCCGGACGGCCGGACCCTGGCCTCGGCCGGCGAAGACGTACGGCTGTGGGATGCGCCTACAGGGATGCAGCGGTTTGTTTTAAAAAGCCACAGCGGTGGTGTTAACACCTGCGCATTCAATCCTGACGGCCAGATATTGGTTGCGGCTGACGATGGTGGGACGCTCAGGCTGTGGGATGTGATTGAGGGAGAGGAGAGGGCGGTTTTAGAAGGCCACTCTACTTGGGTTTTATCCTGTGCTTTCAGCCCGGATGGTAAACTTTTGGCCTCGACCGGTAGTGATGATACGGTCAGAATTTGGGATGCGGTTACGGGTGAAATGAGAGCTGTTTTGAAAGGTCACGCCGGTTGGGTCCTGTCCTGTGCTTTCAATCCGGACGGTCAGATACTGGCTTCGGTTGGCGGTGATGGGACGATCAGGCTGTGGAACGCGTCCACGAACACTGAGGGGGCCGTATTAGAAGGCCACACCGGTAAAATCACCTCCTGTGCCTTTAGCCCGGACGGTCAGGCCCTGGCTTCGACCGGTGAAGACAAGGTGGTAAGATTGTGGGATGCGGCCAGGGGTGAGGAGAGGGCAGTTTTAACCGGACACACCAAATCGGTCCACTCCTGTGTCTTCAGCCCGAACGGTAAAACTTTGGTTTCAGCCGGGGGAGATAATACGGTCAGGCTGTGGGATTTCGACAGCGGAACGAATCTTTATGTTTTTCCATGTATCGGTGATCCTATTAGAATAAGCTTTAATCCCTCCGGCAGGTCTATCGCGGCAGGAGATAGTGGTGGCAATGTCTATATCCTAGAACTACACAACTTCGATCTTAAGTAGATTAAAAATGATCCAGGGGGTAGATCGTTTAAATAACAAAGCTAGCGCTCAGACTCTTAAACAAAGAATAGGATAATAACCATTTACCCTGGCCGGTAGTGATCAGAAAAAAGAAGCAAGTCCAAGAATAATTTGAGGGGTAAAGAGAAGCGCCCACTATATTGAGCACTGCGGCGCGAGAAACAAATAGAAATTTACCTGGAGCCGAATAAAGCTTCAGGCAATAGCAAGGAGGCTTATTAAAAGATGGCCCATGCCGGAAGGACCTTTCGAATCTTTGTCAGTTCTACCTTTACAGACCTGCAGGAAGAACGAAATGCCCTGCAAAGAAGAGTGTTTCCCGCACTCAAGAAGCGATGCGCTGAAGATGGCTGCCAGTTTCAGGCTATTGACCTGCGCTGGGGGGTGGGAGAGGAAGCCGGTCTTGACCAGCGGACAATGAGAATCTGCCTGGAAGAACTGGAAAGGTGCCGGCAGACCTCGCCACGGCCGAATTTTATACTGCTGTTAGGTGACCGTTATGGATGGCAGCCGTTGCCTGAAGTGATCTCGGCGGAAGAGTTCGAGCTAATTCTAACCCTGGTCCCCTGTGCGGAAGAGAAAAAACTGCTTAACACATGGTACAGGCGAGACGATAATGCATTGTTTCCTGTTTACGAGCTTCAGCCTCGCACCGGGGAGTATGTTGATTTTGAGGTGTGGGGGAAAATAGAGCATAAGCTGCGCTCAAGCCTGCAGGAAGCGGTGGAAAAAATAGGCCTTGAGCCCAAGCAGTTATTTAAATACAGAGCTTCAGCCACAGAACAGGAAATTAATGAAGGCGCTATGAAAATTAAAGGCGCCGCTGATCATGTTTTTTGTTTCTTCCGGAGCATTGAGAGCCTTCCTCAAGAGTTTAGCACATCGAGTTTCCAGGAGGTGCTTAAGGCCAGGATCAACAAAAAACATACCCGGGGATTGGATTCATCATGCCAGGAACTCTTCGAATCAATAATGGCGTTGAGCCAGGATTCTACGGCCAGGGATGTGGATGAGCACATCAAAAGCAGGGCGGATCAAACTCCCGAGGAAACCCCCGAAAGCGAGTTTTTACAGTTTGCTTACCAGACCCTGGTTGATTTCACAGGCAAGGACTTCATTGACCTGGACGAAAAAGAGTGGGTAATTGATCAAAAAGCTCAATCAAAGCAGCAAGCACTTAAAAACAGGCTGCGAAGATACATTCCAGATAATGTGTATGAATACCGGGCCCAATGGACAGGAGATGGAATCACTACCGACCACATCGACCAGCTTTGTGAAGATGTATACACCTCATTAGAAAAAATTATTTCCAGCGAGATTGCCAAGATCCAGGACAAACCCTACCTGGAAAAAGAAATTGAAGACCACGAGAGATTTGGTAAAGAAAGGGCAGAAATATTTGTAGGCCGTTCCGATTTTTTAAACAGGATCAGTAAATATATTGCCGGGTACTCTCCCCATCTGCTGGGCATTTATGGTGAGGGAGGTTCAGGGAAGTCGGCCCTGGCTGCCTTTGCCTTAAAAGAGGCGCATAAAGATTATCGCCACCGGGCGATTGTTGTTTCTCGTTTTATCGGGGCCACTCTTAATTCCTCTGACGGCCGCTCTTTGCTTGAAGACCTCTGCCGGCAGATTTCATTGAATTACGGGCAGGAAGCCGATCCACCTACCACATTCGAAGAACTGGTCGAAGAATTTCCCAAACGGTTGGCCCTGGCTTCAGCAGAAAAGCCCTTAATCATTTTCTTAGATTCGCTCGACCAGCTTACTTCTGCCCATAATGCGCGCAGCCTAACCTGGCTGCCTGAAAAATTGCCCGAAAATGTCCGCATGGTGCTTACTACCAGGCCCGGTGAATACCTGGTTGCCCTTAGACATAAGCTGCCTTCGGAAAATATTATTGAATTAGGCCCGATGAGCATGAAAGAAGGCGAGGAATTGCTGGATAAATGGCTCGGTGATGCCGGACGAACCCTCCAGACCCGGCAAAGAAAAGAGGTTTTAGATAAGTTTTCTGCTTGTGGTTGGCCCCTTTACCTGAAGCTGGCTTTTGAAGAGGCCCGCCTCTGGAAATCATATACTGAAGAGATTGTTCTCAGCCAGGGCAAGGAGGGGATTATTGAAAACAACCTTTTCAAGCGCCTGGAAACAGAGCACGGGACGATGATGGTTTCCCGGACCCTCGGTTATATTGCCGCCACTCGCGAGATTATGGGCCTGGCTGAAGACGAAATCCTGGATATTCTTTCTGGAGATGAGGAATTTTTCAAAGACTTCCTGGACCGGACAAAACATGTGCCACCAGAGCCCAAACTGCCGGTGGCCGTGTGGGCTCGCCTCTTTTTCGACCTGGAATCCTACCTTGCTGTAAAAAGCCATGAAAACACCGCCCTTTTAACCTTCTTTCACCGTGAAATCGGGGATGTGGCCCGCAGGAGCTATCTTGAACAAAACGAAGTCAAGTACCAGCAAGTTCTGGCCGATTACTTCCTTCGTAAAGCAGAGCCGGAATATGATTCCGGCAAGAAAGACAAAGAGTGGACCTGGCAGGGCGAACCACGGGCCTTAAGTGAACTTCCTTTTCACCTGACCCGGGCAGAAAAATGGGATCAACTCTTTAAAACCCTGGTTGATTTCAATTTCTTAGAGCAAAAGGCAGCCCGGGTGGGAGTCCAGGAAAGCTTTGATGCTGGTGGTAATAAAACTATCTCCTATACCGGAGCGCTGGCTCTTCTGGAAGATTACGATCTGGCCCTCAGCGCTTATCCTGATCAGTAAGGCGGTAGTGTAGGATAGTTTTTGCAAAAATCATGAGTACATATTAAATTCTTAAAAAATGATTGATCTGCAGGTGAAGGAATATTTGCATTTATGTCGAAATTTTATTTTAATATCTATGATAGTAATTTTCCTTATCTAGAATTTCTTGACTTTAGCTTCATGAAAAATAAAACTGGTCCCAGACTTCAACATCATGATATTCCATCATCAAGAGGTAAAATGGAAAGCTAATAACACACTTAAAGCTCAAGTTTGCAAATAACTGGAGGTGTTTATATGACAGATGAGATATCTGCTAAAGATATTGATTGGCTTGAAGATCAGATAAACAAGTATAAAAAGCAGTTTAATAATTATAAGCTCTTTGCTGAAGTGCTGGAGCAAGTGCTTAATAAAGTCGCGAAGAAACATGCTCCCCTGGCCATTGTCCAAACCCGGCCCAAGGACATTGCCAGTTTCGCTGAAAAGTGTGAGCGTAAAAAAGGCAAGCATAAATGTCCCATAAATCAGTTCACCGATTTGTGCGGCGGGCGAATAATAGTCCACACTGCTGAAGAAGTGGAAGCAGTGTCTAAGTTTATCGAAGAGCACTTTTTAATCGACCAGGAAAACACGATCGATGTAAGGCAAAGGTTAAAACCCACCGAATTCGGCTACCGCTCCGTTCATTATATTATCAGCTTTAAAAAGGGTGTTTTCCCAAATAAAGATGTAAATGTTGAAATCCCGTCTGTCTTAACCGATGACAAGGAGTTTCCCAACCGGCGTGCGGAGGTGCAGGTAAGAACCATACTGGAGCATGCCTGGGCAGACATGGCTCATGAATTGGTTTATAAAGGAAGCTTTGAGGTGCCTTCGAAGTGGGAAAGAGAATTTGCCGGTGTAGCAGCTATGCTGGAAAGCGCGGATAAAACTTTTTCTAGAATAGAAGAGGGCTTGAGTAATTATCTGGCCAATTACGGCGCCTATATGACTGATGAACAGATGCGGAATAAGATCAAAACACTGGAAATAATCCTGGCCAATGACCCCCAAAACGTAAAAATAGCCGATCAAATCGGGGCTATGGCTGTTTGCCTGGAGGATTGGCAAAAGGCCATTGATGTCCTGTCAAATTATAAAAACTCTGATGAACCAAACATCTTGCGGAACCTGGGTATTGCTTTTTGTAAAATAAGTGACAAGCCCGGAAGCCAGAAATACCGCCAGGGTCAACGCTACCTGGAAAAAGCCTGTAAACCGCCCGATGAAGATCTTGATGCCCTTGTTTTTCTGGCTGAAACTTACGAAAAGACAGATGAAGAAAAGTCAAGAACTTTATACCACCGGGCCTACGAGATTGATTCCACTTACCCGAATTTACTGGAACGTTACCTGGACTTTGAAATCTATCATTTTAGAGATGCATCGATCATTTCGCTGATGAAACCTGTAATAGATGCTTCTGTTCAAAGATGTAAAGATCAAGCAGAAGTGGGAGTGAATTTGCCCTGGGCATATTACAGCATGGGTAAATTTTACCTGCTACTGGACAAACCTTATGAATCTGTTGAAGCCTATGCCAAAGCCATTCAACTCAGTTCGGCGCCAGATAAAATTGAAACCGCGCTTGAAGCGTTGTATAAATTGAGAAAAATTTCCAGGGATATTTACGGATACCAGTGGGTTGAAAGGCTTTTGATAGTTGGCAGGGCAGTTGTAACAAGCAAGAAAGCAGGGGAAATAGATGTAGAGATAAAAGAGCTCAAGAAAACAAATAAGAAGGACCTTGAAAAAGAAGAAAAAACTTTAAATAAGCTTAAAAGAGAGAAACGAGAATTTGACAGAAAATCTGAAAAGGCGATGGAAGAAGTACTTAAGTTAGCTTTAAGCCGGAAGGAGCCCGTACAAAAACCGGTTGTGATTGTGGTCGGCGGCTGTGATCCGGCTGTCGAGGAGGAAATGAGAAAGTACCGGAAGTTGTTAATGAACGCCTTCAGCAGATATGAAGGGACGGTAATCGGTGGGGGCACGCAGCAGGGGATTAGCGGTTTGGTAGGCGAGGCAGGCAAAAAATACAGGGATACAATTTGGAGCATAGGCTATATCCCCGGTCACATATCGTCTGACGCCACCCTTGATCAGCGCTACACTGAGCTGCGTGAAACAGATGGTATTGGTTACAGTCCCATTGAATCATTACAGAGCTGGATAGATATAATTGCCGGCGGTTTAGATCCGTCAGAGGTTAAGATCCTGGGAATAAACGGGGGTATGATCTCAGCCATTGAATACAGGATTGGTTTGGCTTTAGGGGCTACAGTTGGGATTGTAGAAGATAGCGGTCGGGAAGCCGGGGTTTTGATGCGGGATGAAAAGTGGTGCAGAACGGAAAAACTAATCCACTTACCTGCTGATCCGATGACCTTAAAAGCTTTTATTGGTTCCGGAGGGCCCAAACTAAAATCAAGCGACCGAGAAAAACTGAGCAGGATAATACATGATGGTTTTCGTGAAAGCAAGCTGAAAACCCTTGCAAGTAAAGATCCGGCATTGGAAGAATGGGAGAGCCTGCCAAAAGAGTTCAAAGAATCAAGTGCAAGGCAGGCTGATGATATATATCTAAAATTGCGTGAAATTGGCTGTACTGTCCATGAGGTTGGCGATAGGGAGATAGAATTGTTTACTTTTACAGAAGAGGAAATTGAGTTCATGGCTGAGATTGAACATGGAAGGTGGAACGCAGAGAGACTGCTTGAAGGCTGGAGATGGGGAGAGGAAAAAGATGTTGATAACAAGAAGAGTCCCTACCTGGTAAGCTGGGAGGAACTTCCTGAGGATGTGAAGGAATGGGACCGGTTTATGGTAAGCAAAATACCGGAACTACTTAAAGAGATCGGGCAGGAAATAAGGCGGAATTGATAATTTTAACATAATTTATTAAAGGAGGCGCTAAAAATGGCAGAGTCTGAAGCGCGGGCAACACTAAGAGCGACAATAAAGAAATTCGTGGATGAAATTTTTGGTTTCTACCTGACAGATCAGCATAATAATTTGATTATACAGGCTGGGGGAGCACGTGTGCTAATTATCCCGGACGATTGGATAGAGGGTCAGACTGTCGTTAAGATTATGACTTTGGTAAACGTTAAAACGCCGGTTACAGCTGAGCTTACCAAATATTTAGCTGCAGAAAACAATAAAATACTATTTGGAAAGTTTTCCCTGGACTCGAACGCGCCAGCTGTCCTTTTTCATCACAACCTTTTAGGTGATTTTTTAAACCGCAATCAATTTGAGCTCGCTGTTAAAATCGTGCTTGCTGTGGCAGCCAAGTATGGTCAAGAAATCGAGAAAGAATTTGGAGGCAGCAAACCGGCCTGAATTTACGTGATCTAAAAAATATTTATTTGAAAGATAAATTAAATAATTGAAACCTTATTTTATTCACTGCTGCTTTTTAGATTTATTAACCAAGGTTATTAGAAGGGGTTGATTATAATTAACAACCTGGGCGAATCTGGGAAAATAATTTTAAATTATGCTGAGCGGGTATGCAAAGAATTGAATAATGAGCAGATAGATACCACCCATCTTTTTATGGGTGTAGCTGAGCTTGAGGATATTTATATCCGGCGTCAGTTTCTGAAAGCCGGCATCGATATTGATGAGGTTTCTCGAGAACTCAAACAGAAAATCAAGGCAGAAGGAATAAAAGAAAATGTCCAGGCCTCTTTTTCGCCGGCAGCGAGGAAAGCCCTGGAGGAAGCTCAAAATGAAGCAAGCAGACTGGGGGATAGTGAAGCTGAAGCTCCACACATTTTACTTGGGATCTTAGAAGACAAAGACAGTATGGTAGCAAAAATTCTCAGGGAACATTTAAAAAAACAAAAAGATGCTGATCCTGATAAGGTAATGGCTGCACTGGCCGATAACTTGCGAAAGATGATCAGTGATGATGGGTGGCCCAAGAAATTTTATGACAAACGGAAAGTGGTGGAACAGCCGGGTATAGGTAAAACTACGGACGGAATTGATAAGAGCTCGGATAAGTTTAAAAAAATTGGCCGTGACCTTACAGCAGACGCCAGTGAGGGAAAGCTTAATCCCAAAATTGGTCGGGAAAAAGAACTACTGGAAATTATTAGAATCCTTACAGGGAAACGTAAGAATAATCCTATCCTGATTGGCGAAGCCGGTGTTGGTAAAACTGGCGTTGTTGAGGGGTTGGCCCAGCTTATTGCCGATGAAGATGTGCCGGATGAATTAAAAGGTAAACGTATCATGACTGTTGAAATGGTTTCGGTTGTTGCTGCCGGCGCAAAATATTTTGGACAGTTTGAACAAAAGTTGCAGGAACTGCTTGATGAAGCCGAAAAGGATCCAAGCCTGATTATTTTTATCGATGAAATACATACCCTGATGGGAGCACAGGGCGGAGCCATGAAAGCAGCGGATATCCTTAAGCCGGCCCTCTCCGGTGGCAGGTTGAAGTGTATCGGGGCTACCACAACCGGGGAATACCGAAAGTATATAGAAAAAGATAAAGCCCTGGATCGGCGCTTTCAACCGGTCCAAATTGATGAACCGACAGAGGAAGATACTCGTGAAATACTGTTAGGTTTAAGACCTAAATATGAAGAATTTCATGGGCTCAAGATTTTAGATGAAGCTATAACAGCAGCTGTGGAATTATCAGTGCGCTATATAGGGGGAAGGCGCTTGCCTGACAAAGCTATCGACCTCATTGATCAGGCCTGCTCTCAGAAAAAACTCAGGTCTTACTACGGGTTTAGCGAATTCGGTGAACTCACGAGAGAAGAAAAAAAGGATCTCCTTAGAGGTAAAAAAGTAAGCACGGCGGCGGCAAACACGATGATGATTTCATATGAAGATGTGGCTAGAATAGTTGCGGATTGGACCGGAATTCCGGTAGGTAAAATCACTGTAGATGAAAGAGAAAAGCTTCTATATATGGATCAATTAATGAAGAAAAGTATTTTTGGACAAGATGAAGCAATAGATATTATTTCTGAGTCAATTAAAAGAAACCGGGCAAATTTGGTTTATACCAAAAGACCGATTGGTTCCTTTTTATTTGTAGGCCCCACGGGGGTAGGCAAAACTGAATTGGCCAAAACACTAGCCCAAATCTTGTTTGATGATGAAGAGCGGATTATCCAAATTGATATGTCCGAATTTTATGAAAAACATACCCTTTCTCGCCTGATTGGATCACCACATGGTTATGTTGATTCAGATCTGGGAGGTCAGCTTACAGAGGCGGTTAAAAACCAGCCTTTTGCAGTAGTTCTCTTCGATGAAATAGAAAAGGCTCACCCGGAAGTGTTAAAAATCCTTCTCCAGATAATGGAGGAAGGGCATTGCTCTGATGGTTTGGGGAGACCAGTAAATTTCAAGAATACGGTAATTATTATGACATCGAATATAGGGTCAGGCCGGGTAAGCAAAGGCCGGACTATCGGGGTGCCGCCACCGAAAGAAGAAAAGAAAAGCAATATCAGTTCTGATTTGAATAAAGAGCTTATAAGTAAGCTAAGCCCGGAATTTGTAAACAGGATTAACGGGATTGTTGAATTTAACTCCCTGAGCAAGGATCATCTCCGTGAAATTGCTTTGAAAATGTTATCCAGGTTAAAAGTAAAAGTTGAAACAAGTGATGAAGCCCTGGAGTTCCTGGTTGATGACAGCTACGTTCCGGCCATGGGGGCACGCCCATTAAGGCGAACAATTGAAGCTAAAGTGGTAAGTCCTTTAGCCAACAAGATAATACGGGGAGAGATTTCCGAATACGACACGGTTAAAATTGGTGTTTCAGATGGTAATATTACCATTGAAAAGATAACAGAGTCGGGTGCTGCGGATAATGAGGGTGATAAAAGCAATGAAAAGATTTGCAATGGGGAAGAGTGCCGGGAAAGAAACCCTGCAACAAATACCTGGTGCAAAAAATGTGGTCGGGAACTTAATTAATTCTGCTGTAGCTTTTTGTATTATCCAGTTAGCTCCGGTTTGTTTTCATAACAGGTTGGGAGATAATTGTCATGAATAAAAATTTAAGTGATCGGCATTTTTTAAATGAGCTCAAAGATTCTGGCTGGCATGTAGGTCATTTAAAACCTGATCTAGTAAAACAAGTTCTGTCTCGCTTGAGAGAAATCGCTGAGCGAGAAGAAAATTCAGCTATCGCCCTTCTAGATATGGGATTATCTCGGGGCAAAGCAGATGCCGTTAAGTTAGAAGATCTTAGTGACATGGTAATAGGTTCGTATGAGGAGCCGACAGCGGTAAGTTTGCTTTTCGACATGCTTAGCGGAAGCCCTGTCGAATCATGCCGGCTTAAGTCGGGGGAGATCCTGTTTTCTAAAGCAATACTAAAGGTTTCAGATTATAAGCCGGAAGATATTAAAAACTTAAAAGAATTGCTTAAGTCTGGGATCGTTGCTGATGATGCTGCAATACGAAATGCCTCTATGTGGTGCTTGTTTAAGCTTTTTGGTTCTGATGCATTTGATATCTACGGCTATGCTTTAACCCACAGTAGCTATCAGGTTAAGTTTGACACCGCCCGCATGATTGGATTTTTAAAAAACAAGCAAGCGGTTCCGATGTTGATTAAGGTTCTGGAATCTGAACAATCACCAAAAATGAGAAGCGTAATCCTCTGGGCCCTGGGTTATCTTAAGGATCCCCGGGCGCTTCAAGTGCTGCTGGAACACCTTGAAGACGAAGATACCGAGGCCTGTGGCTATGCCGCCTGGGCCCTTGGTGAAATTGGCGGCACTGAAGCTGTTCAGGCCCTGACAAGAGTTATGGAGGATAATAGTAAACACCGGGAAGTACGGAACTGGGCGGCAAGAGGATTGTTGGTAGCCAGGACCAGGGAATAGGAAGCAGATAAGGGTAAAGAATAATAGGGAGCAATCAGAGGATAACCGGCCCGGTCAATGTTTCAGCCGATCGAAGATATAATCCGGATTGTGTTGTAAATAATAATTAGTGAGGGTTGAGCAATGGAAAAACCTTTAGGGGTAGCCGGAAAGGCCTTGATCAGAAAAGGAGGCAGGATCCTTCTTCTTCAGAGAGCGCCTGAAAGCCCCTTTGATCCCGGTTGTTGGGAGTTGCCGGGCGGAAAAATAGATTATGGCGAGAAACTGGTTGAAGCACTAAGGAGAGAGGTAAAAGAAGAAACAGGCCTGGTGATCAAGATAGGAAGACCTTTCAAAACCTGGCATTTTTATAAAAAACCGTTTTGGGTAACAGGAATTACCTTACTTTGTGACTATCAAAACGGAAATGTTTGCTTAAGCCCGGAGCATTCCAATCATGCCTGGATTATACCTGAAGATTTCACGCTTTATCCTTTGGGCACTGCTGTTGAAGAGCAAATAAAAGCTTACCTGGAGCTGCATTAAGGCTTAAAGGAACAAATTTAAGAAGGGAGGGAGTAAAATGACCGATATCAATCGTTTTGAAAATGAGGAGTTTTTAAAGGGTTTATATGACGACCTGAAAATTGAGCAGATCATGAACGAGTTGAGCAGATCAGGTTCCAGTCAGCAAGATACGTCGGCTGGCAAAAGTACAAACGCTTATGAGTTTAGTGTTGATGATTGGAGCAAGCCTGCTCTAATCCATGATCAGTTTAAAAAAGATCTGGATATTAATGATCTTATCGGGGGCATGGTCGATATAAAAGAACTGACGCTGACCGATTATAACTTTGTTAAAAATGCTGTACAGCCGACTGAAGAAGGAGCATCTGAGGGCCATCCTGTTGAATACAGCTTTCTTTACAAAGAATATGAAGCAAAAGAAGAAAGCTTGTTTGCAGGCGATCTTTATCGCAACGAAAACCCCATTATTTCGCAGGATCTGTTTAACAGTGTAAACACTGCAGCAGATGAGACCCCATTTTATATCGAGGCCAAAAGTGATGCTAAAGATAATTGGGACTATAACTATGACAAGACATCAGCAGGGGTGAAAACTCTATTGAGTCAGGCATCCGTCAGAAATATCTTCGGGCAAGATTCAGAAGAGAAGTGGACTGAAAAAAACCTAAATGTTACCGCTACTCATACACAAGTGTATGTTTCCCATCAGTCAAATCTTTTTTCTCAGTAGGGGATTTATTTAAGAAAAGATGTACAAGGTCTATAAAGTAATATAAGTTGTCCGCAAAATTCTTTTTCTAAAGTTATATTGGCCAAGAGACATGTATATATCCTTAAAAAGGTGGTGTAAAGAAATGGTTGAAAATGAGGCCCTTAGAACACTAAGAAATACGATAGAAAATTATTTGAATGAATCCTTTGGTGGTTTTATGAAAGACCAAAAAAATAATTATATCATACAGGCTGGAAGAACGATGGTTTTGATTATGCCATTGCAGTGGGTAGAAGACCAGACGGTAGTTAAAGTTGTAACCGTTATTAATCTTGGAGCTCCGATCACTGCTGAATTAACACATTTTCTGGTTGCCGAAAACATGAAAATACTCTTTGGCAAGTTTTCTTTAGATGTAAATAACCAGGCTATAATATATGAAGAAAATCTCTTTGGTGATTATCTTAGCCGTAAAGAACTGGAAGTAGCAGTAAAAACAGTTGCTGTTACTGCGGAACATTATAAATCAACAATCGGAGAGAAGTTTGGCGGGAAAGTAATTGGTTAACCTTAAGAAGATAAACTTATTTCACAGGCTTTTATGCTATTAAAAATAAGCGTAAATGTGATCGGGGGGGGTTTATATTATGGGTTTTATAAAAGTTCCCTATGTCGTTGAGCAAACACCGCAAGGGTCAAGGCAGGTAGACCTCTATTCACGTTTACTTTCCGCGCGAATTGTTATGCTTACAGGAGTAGTAAATGACGATATAGCGGACAATATAGTTTCACAATTTTTTTACCTGGAATTTGAAGATCCGGATAAGGATATATTTTTCTACATCAACAGTCCTGGAGGAGAAGTTACTGCAGGGCTGGCAATTTACGATACTATGCAGTACCTTTCCTGTGATGTTGCTACGGTTTGCATGGGTCAGGCCGCTTCGATGGGAGCTCTTCTCCTGGCAGGGGGTACAAGTGGTAAAAGAATGGCTTTTCCGAATGCCAGGATGATGATCCACCAGCCGCTGGGAGGCGCCAAGGGACAAGCTTCTGATATGGAAATTCAGGTAACGGAAATGCTGAGGATAAAAAAACGTTTAAACGAAATCCTGGT
>PWEB01000128.1 GCA_003553305.1 Syntrophomonadaceae bacterium | reverse complement strand
TTTTTCAGTTTCCTTGTCAGCAAATGACTTTATCATACAACAATAATAACGCACCGCGTTATTATTGTCAAGAATACTTTTTACCCATTAAAACGCCAGGAAAGAAATTCAAGAAATCATATCACCTGAGGGTTATAAAATAAATGGCTCTTAATTAACCAGGTTTTTAGCCTTTCCCTTCACCGTGGACTCGCTTTTCCCTGCGTCGCAAGAAGATAAAGATGTAAGGATCGGGCGACGGTTCAAAATATATCTGCAAAAGCGGCTGCTGAAAAAAAGTTACCCCTTTAAAATAAGAACGAAAAAAAGGGTAAAAGGACTTTAAAAAGAAGTATCAAAATACCTGAAATAATAAAAAGGCAAAAGCTAACCTATCAATACGGAACTGGCCGGTGCCTGCACCAGGCCGAATACCGGAAAGCAGGAATTAGTGCTTATCTTAAACCGGAGTGCCCGGTAAGATATACCTCAAATGTCCCTGCCGCACAACACATATTGATATTAGATGTCGGGGGTGTTTTGAAGAATGCAGTTGAATAAAACAAAAATACGCGATAAAACAAATACCGCTGCTGCGATACTCATTCACGAAAAAGGTTATATTAGCCGGGTTGATCTTTTCCTAAAGATGGAGGTTATTACCCCTCGTGACTATGAAGGTTGGCGTATGGGCAGGTTACCTATCTTGGTAGCGGGGGGACGGGGCACCTGCTACCAGATAAGTACTAATAGGCTGGAGTAAAACAGCGACATTATACCTATTGATGTAGCATGCTACCACAAAACAATTTTTCACCACTTTACAAATTAAAATTTTATGGGAATCATTCAACCTTGAAGGAATAAAGCTACCCATCGATTCCAAAAAGCCATTTATCATTATGGCTGGCTACTTCAAACCCCTTAATAGTCACGTATTCCGGTTCTGGGGCAATCGTGGATAAGGTTTTATCATCTGTGGGAGATTTTTATTAGTTTTTGCGTAGTAATGTATGAAATCCTTTTCCAGGAGCAGTGTTATGAATGATCAGGAAATGTACCAAAAACTACAGGATAGAGACCAGGAGGCACTAAGAAAGCTGGTTGATTTATACAGTGCAACTGTCTATAAACTTGTTTCGTACATCTTGAAAGGTGTGGGCTCAGAACAAGACGTGGAGGAATGCTGTAGTGATGTGTTTTTCACTTGTTGGAATGAAATAGATCGCTATCAACCGGATCGCTCTACGCTGCGAACATTTTTATTGATGCTGGCCAAGTATATATCTTTGGACCGGAGGAGAAAGCTTACCCGAAAGCATCCCCAGATTTATTCATTGGAAGAAAGCAAACTAAAAGGCAAAGAAGCCATTGGCGCTACAAACTTGCCTGAAGAATTATTGGAACAAAAAGAGCAGCGGCAAAAGATCCTCCGGGCCCTGGAAATGCTTTCTCCCTTAGACAAGGAACTGGTCTACCGCAGGTATTTCCTCTACGAGAAAATTGAAGATTTGGCTGAAAAAAAAGAGCTGTCCCGGCAGGCGGTGGATAACCGCCTCTGGCGGGCAAGGAAGATACTACGTGCTTATCTTCAAAACGAAGAAAAATGCACAGCAAAGTTTATGAAGAAAGGAGGCGGCCAGGGTGAAGGATGCTGAGTTTTCCGGTGAAGAAAAAGAACTGATAGATTTGTTAGAAAAAAACGGGTTGCCCGACGATTTCCCCGAGGTTGTCCTTCAGGACATGAGCGGGCCTGATCACGATACAACTGGTCGCATTCAAGATAATGTGTTTCGCAAAATTGATCAGCGCAGAGGTATGAGCAACAGGGGAATCAAAGGCTTGTGGTCAAAAGCAAGTGTGCGATTGGCAACCGCAGCGATTTTGGTGTTGCTGCTCATTGTGGCGATCATTGGCCCCGGAAAAGTAATTGCCGAATTCAAAGAAGTATTCAGGTTAGTTCCAGGCTTCGGGCTCCAACCTGAACAAAAACTTTCCTTTGCTTTGC
This sequence comes from Syntrophomonadaceae bacterium, assembly GCA_003553305.1. Classification (GTDB taxonomy): domain Bacteria; phylum Bacillota; class Dethiobacteria; order DTU022; family DTU022; genus B1SED10-74M. The sequence goes on along the minus strand of PWEB01000128.1, from coordinate 1,275 downwards.
CCGAAAAGGTGACAGTTGATTTGGATTATATGACTCTTGTGGTAAAAGGGCTGAAAGCCGATAGAGAAAGCACAGTGCTGAACATGAAGATTTATGACCTGAGCGAGGAATTTCTCCATAAATACTGTCCTGTGACCGGGCGGCGATTGGAAAATTCCAGGTATTATAACCGGGGTTCCTACGAACAGCTGCCCCAGCTAGCCGGCGAGGATGGGAACCGTTATGAATACTTTGAAAGAATGGTTGGAACCGATGTCAGTTTTTCCAACAATGAGCCGAGCTATAAATGGTACAGTGAAGTCAAATTCGATCCCCTGCCTTCCCAAACTTCAAAGGTTACCCTGCTCCTGCCGGATCTCCGGCAGGAGGCGGAGACATTGAAAGTTGAAATACCGCTTACCCCGAAAGAAGCCCTCCAGGAAGCCATACCGGGGTGGCCTTCGACAACACTGCACGATATAACTGTGACCGCTTCAGCCGAAGTATGCGATGAAGAAACCCTGATCAACCTGGCTATAATCCCCGAAGAAAAAAACTGGGATATATTTGGCATGATATCCCGCAGGCCTTATACAGTTGATGCCCACTACAAGCTTACAGATGATCGGGGAAAAAAGTACTCGTATCATCCCGGAAAATCCTCCGTCTCTGGATATAGCGATGAAGAGGGGATGAATGTATATCATCTTAGCTTTGACCCGGCGAGTAAGGAAGTCGAGCACCTAAAATTGAGCCTTGCTTCTATTTGGATCATAGAAGAGGAAAAGGCTAGCTATCCCCTGCAGCTGTCCCGCCTGGGAAAGGATAACCCCGTGCCCCTGGACGAAGATATCCAGTTGGGACGTTTTTCCTTCCGCATCACCGATCTGAAGCCCTATAAAAACGGTGTTGAAGCGAAGTTTAACCTGGGCCCTGCGGGACAGGAAACCCTAATAGATTTACAAAGGTTTCACCTGGAGCCAGCGGAAGGAAGGGGAGTTGATGTACATGGGCGAAGAACTAAAGACGATGATGGCAGGTTAAAAACTATGCGCTCCTATTTTAGCGACCAGGGTATAGATGAAGCAATCCTGCACGTAGGCGATCCCCTGGGAGAGATAGAAGGACCCTGGGAGTTGAAAATTCCTCTCGATGTAAAATAAACTATGGTTTTTAAAAAGCTTAAAAGGGGAAACATATTATCTTTGTGATACGACGTAGTTTCTAATTTATGTGCCTTAAGGCGGTAGCTAATTTGCTGTCGATTTAACAATTTTTACTTAAATCAACAACAAA
>PWEB01000186.1 GCA_003553305.1 Syntrophomonadaceae bacterium | reverse complement strand
TGTTTAATATTTTAAACCGATTTTCCGGCACTGTCAAGCTGCGATTTTTATTGAGCATCCTGAATATATTATTAGCTTATTAACCGATCAGAGGAGTAATCATCAATTTTGGGCAGGAATAATAATGGTAGTAAACTATCCCTGAAAAGTGGTATAGTTATAACAGGATAGTCGTTAAAACAAGAATCGATGGGCAACCGGGGATAGTTTGGTAGTGGTGTCTGGAAGGGGCCATTGTACTGACCATAACAAGGACAGGAGATTGCAAATGTCAATAGAGTTAGCCTACGCATTAAGAAACGGCAAAGTGGAAAACATTTACCGTGGAGATGTGGTAGTTATTAATGTAAAAAATGAAGTCCTTTTTGAACTGGGAAGCCGGTTTAAAAAAACCTACTGGCGGTCTTCAGCTAAGCCGTTTCAGATTTTGCCATTTGTAGAGGCAGGCGGGTTAAAACGCTATAAAATTACAGGTGAGGAGTTAGCCCTGATGTGCTCTTCTCATGGTGGAGAAACCGGTCACCTGGACACCGTCAGGAGACTGCTTGATAAAATTGGTTTTGAAGAATCAGATTTACACTGTGGCAGTGCTCCCCCTATGTGCTGGCCGGCGGCAAAAGAAGTGTTGATAAATCAGAAAGATTACACGCAGTATCACAATTGCTGTTCAGGAAAGCATAGCGGAATGCTGGCTATCGCGGCCATAAAAGGATATGAAACTGATTGTTACGAAGCAATCGAGCACCCCTTGCAGCAGGAAGTGCTGGATATAGCCTCAGAGTTAGCCGGAATCAAAAAAGAAGATATTGGAGTCGGGGTGGATGGTTGTGGTGCGCCGATTTTCTACATGCCTATATTAAATATGGCTAAAGCTTATGCCATTCTTTCAAAACCGGAAATTCTCGAGAACAAAAAACGCTGCCAGGCCATGCAGCAAATTGTAGGAGCGATGACTGCTAATCCCTGGTATGTGGCCGGGACCAGTCGACTGGATACTATCCTTATGGAAGTAACAAAAGGGCGTTTACTTGCCAAGTTAGGAGCTGATGGTGTTTACTGTGTCAGTATTGTGGGCAAAGGTATTGGCCTTGCATTGAAAATTGAGTGCGGGGAAATTAAAGCTATTGAACCGGTTATAATCGAATTGCTGAGCCAGCTGGAATATATTGATCATAAGGAAGAGCAGGAAATGATCAATCGGTTGGATTTTTCAATTTACAATCATCGCAATGAAGTGATTGGTAAGTTAAAAGCAGGATTTTAAGGTGTCTGCAGAGTTTATCGGTTGATAAAATAATATTTCCTTGACAGATATTCCAGCATTGCGTATATTTTAAAGAATGCCAATGAAAATGAAGACTATCATGATTACCGCACCGTCAAGCGGAAGCGGAAAAACCACTATAACAATGGGTCTGATTAGAGCGCTTAAGAACAGGGGCTTTAATATAACGTGCTTTAAAACCGGCCCTGATTATATTGACACGGCCTTTTTGAAGACTGCCTCCGGTCATGAAGCCGGTAATCTGGACCTGCACCTACAGGGAAAAGAGGGTATGAAGCAGTCCTTCTCCCTGGCAGACGGTGATTTATGCGTTGTTGAGGGAGCAATGGGTTATTTTGATGGCATCTACAATACATTTCAGGGGTCAAGCTACGAAATATCAAAAGTCCTTGACATAAATACCATCTTAATTTATACACCACAGGGTGAAATGTTTACCGCTGTTCCGAAAATTAAAGGGATGCTTGATTTTGAGGAGTCAAAAATTAAAGGAGTTATATTAAATAAGGTAAATGAACACCGGTACCGCCTATTAAAAGAGCAAATTGAAAAATATACAGATGCCAAAGTGCTCGGTTTTGTCCCGAGGGTGGATGATGCGGAGCTCGAAAGCAGGCATTTAGGGTTGGTACAAAGCATCGAGATCGAGGAATTAAATCAGCAGGTTGAAAAAATAGCGCAGGCTGTTTCAGAAAAAGTGGATTTGGATGCCCTGTTAAACCTGATGTCATCTGTGCAAGGGATTGCTTTCCCGCAGCTTGAAAAGAAAAACATCCGGGTTGGAATTGCCAGAGATAAGGCTTTTTCATTTTACTATCGTGAAAACATCCGGTTGTTTGAATCAACATGCCAGGTGACCTACTTTTCTCCCCTGGAAGATCAATCCATCCCTGATTGTGATCTAATTTATTTGGGCGGTGGTTATCCTGAAGTTTTCCGGGATAGACTGGCCAATAACAGGCAAATGTTGAAGGCAATAAAGAATTTTGCTGACCGGGGAGGCTGCATATATGCAGAGTGCGGAGGAATGCTCTACTTAAACGAACAGATTGAAGAGATTACTATGGCAGGAGTTTTTAGAGGCTCAAGTAAAATGACTGATAAACTGCAGAGGTTTGGCTATATTGAGATTACTCTTCTTGAAGATTGCATGCTGGGTGCTTCTGGCGACAGCCTGACCGCTCATGAATTTCATAAGTCCCTATGTGCTATTGATCAAAAAAAAATTTTTAAAATTAAAAAGACAATGGGCTTAAGGGAGTGGGAATGTGGATACCGCTATAAAAATGTTCTCGCCGCTTATCCCCATATAAACTTTTTAGGCAATCTTACTGCTTTTAAAACACTGTTGAATTATATCCAGCAAGCCAAACAATAACAGATGGAACCAGGCAAGCAGACAGAGGGACTTTTTTTGTTTCGATAAACCATCCTCCCCCTGTCTGAACCTGGCTAAGTTTCAAGCCCTCTGGTTCATTCCGGGGTATACAAGAAATACTTCAGCTACGACAAAAATAATGATGGCGATAATTGCGGTGGCGATTACAACCGGATAATTGGCAGCAAACTCAGCAGGAGAAATATGTTTAACTAGTATCCCGGTATAAGCCCAGATAAGAACCAGTCCGTAGGCAATATCCTGGAATCTTCGCAATAAAGTCACACCGATAGCAATCCCGATAACCATGATCACTACTGTCCAGAATTGGCTGGCGATTCCAGCCCATCCGATACTAACCATGAAGGTTATAAAGTTGGCTATAGTTGCGACAGTAACCCAACCAAAATAGATACTGAAAGGAACCTGGATAAATGCTTTTTCTTTGATAGAGAAACTTTCACCGCTCAACAAGTTGGCTATAGTATACAGGCAGGCTACCATTATGACCATTAGCAGGAAAGAAATTCCGACGGCATAGTAGTGCCAGGAGACAATCCATAAGGCATTGGCGACAGAGGAGATGGCAAAATAAATCCCGA
>PWEB01000023.1 GCA_003553305.1 Syntrophomonadaceae bacterium | reverse complement strand
TTCTGCATTAGAAATAATCTTGTGTGCCTCGAACTGCATGTGACGGGAAGTATTGCCCACCTTATCGATCCAGCCAACCACTTCCAGAAAATCGCCGGCACAGACCTGATCTTTAAATTCAACTGAATCGTAAGCGACAAAGAGTCCTTCATCTCCGTCATGGCGGATTAACAGCTCTGTGGCCACATCGCCAAATAATTTAACTACCAGGGCCCCGTCAACTAAACCGCCACCATAATGAACATCTTGTTCACTGATCCGAACCCGCAGCATTGCTTTATCCATTTCAAAACACCTCCCCGGGCAATAGGCTTAATAGATCTTGCTGATCACTGCCAAGGACTCTTCTATAACCTGCAGTGCATAATCAAGGTCCTCGTCTGTATGACGGTAAGAAATGTACCAGTGGTGATAGGGCTGGATAAACAGGCCTCGCCTGATTGTTTCGGTATAAAAACGGGTCCGGCGCTGCTTATATTGATGGTCAGTTTTATCAAAAGTAACAAAAGGCATCGGTGGTATACCGGATACGGTAGCGGGCACGCCCGAATCAGCAACAATCTTTTTCAGGCGCACGAGGAACTTGCTGCCGCGCTCCCAAATATTATCAAGCACTTTCTCCCGTTCCAGGATATCAATGCACTTCATAGAAGCAGCCATCTCCAGGCTGTTGGGAAAGAAGGTTGAGCTGATAAAAACATCCTTTTCGGCCACCTTCATGATTTCTGATTTTCCTACACAAGCGCTAATCGCGTAGCCATTAGCCATCGCTTTACCAATAGTGGTCATATCCGGAGTAACTCCATAACGCTCCTGGGCCCCGCCCATAGCAACCCGGAAACCAGTGCGGATTTCATCAAATATGAGAACCACTCCATATTGATCGGCCAGTGAGCGCACTCCCTCCAGGTAACCTTCCGGAGGAGCACTAACCGGCTGACCAAGAGGGTGCCCGATTGGGGTGATCATTATTGCAGCTACCTGATCCTTATTTTCTTTAAGCAATTTTTCAAGAGCTTCCAGGTCACCGTAAGGGAATTCCAGGGTTAGCTCCTGGATGGCTGTAGGCACGCCGCCCGGGACTTCCACGCACCAATCGTGCCAGCCATGATAGCCATGGCGCAAAATTTTATCTTTACCACTGTAACCGCGGGCCAGCCTGACAGCCACACTGGTAGCATCAGAACCGGTTTTAACCAGCAGAGCCATTTCAGCTGATGGGACAATATTGATAACTCGCTTGATTAATTCATTTTGGATCTGCTGAACCAGGGAAAAACAAAAACCTTTTTCCATCTGTTCGATTACAGCCTGGTTAATCTCCGGTTCGTTATAGCCGAGAATAATTGGGCCGTAAGCACAAAGCATGTCAATATAGTCATTACCGTCCACATCGACAATATGACCATTATAGCCATGGTTTAAATAGATCGGGTATTCTCCTTCAACAAAATTGTAAGGACGCCTGATGCCCATCACTCCGCCGGGAGAAATGCGCTTTGCTTCCTCAAACATTGCCATTGATTTATCAAGATTTAATTTTGGCTTCTCCTGCATTTAAATCACCCCTTTAATATATTTTTAAGTGTACAGCTCTTCGAAGATTTTTCTCAAAACAGGGCTTTCACGCATAATATGTAATGAAATCTGATCATGATCCCGGGTATAGCCGTTACCAATAATCATGTCTAAATCTTTACCTACTCCTTCGGCACCTAAAGCAGCAGATGTGAAACTGGTTGCCATGCTGAAAAAGTATACTTGACCACCGTCCCGGGTCGCTAAAATCGAAGATAGTTCTGTGTTGGGGATGTTTACACAGTTAATCGTTAGATCCGCCATCGCTCCACCGGTTGCTTCTTCCACCTTCTTCATTACATCAAGTGCATCGGCTGCATCGGCAATCACAACCTGGTCGCAGTAACCGGTCGATTCAGCCCGTTTTTTACTTGCTTCCCGGGGGGCAACTCCTATAACCTGGCCGGTCACTCCGGCCCGTTTTCTAGCTTCATGCAGGCATAACAGGCCTGATTTCCCTCCGGCTCCGATTATAACCACTTTGTCACCCGGCCTGACCAGTTTAGCCGTCTGGGCCGCAGCCCCGGCTACATCAAGCACAGCCAGAGCAAGGGTTTGCGGCAAATCCTCAGGCAGGACAGCATAAATTCCGCTTTCAAAAAGGATTGCTTTGCCCTCAATTTCCACCTGATCGATTTCCCTGTGTATTTTTTTAATTTGGTCAATCCTCAGCGGGGTTAACGATAGAGAGACCAGGGTAGCTAACCGATCACCGATTTTCAGGGGGGTTTTCCCTTCCAGGGCAGGTCCGATTTTTCCGACTCGGCCGATCAGCATCCCCCCGGAACCGGTCACCGGGTTATGATGTTTACCCCTGTCTTTGACTATCCCGGTCATAACCTCAGCGATTCGAACCTCGTCTCCACCGGCTTTTTCCTCGATCTGGGTAAAACTTGCCGAATCAACATTTAAAACTTCAACATCGATCAGGACTTCATTATCATAAATCTCCATATCATTGTCTATCTTCCAGGCCGGTTGGGGAAGTAACCCTTCTGGCTCAATCACCCGGTGGCTTCCATAAGGACAACCTTTGCGCATTTTAATGATCTCCTTTTTGTTTTTTCTAAGTACGGTTTCTTTCTAAAGCTATGTGAGTCAACTGGGCCATTTTGTTCTGCGGCGGGACATAAATTTCTGCCCGGCGAACCATCTTTAAAGCATCACCGGGACAAGCCGTGGCACAAACCCCACAGCCGATACATAAGCTTTCGTCCAAAACCGGTTCTGCTTCCGGGGATGCTTTTAAAGCATCAATATGACACAAATCAACACAGGTTTCACAGTTAATGCAGGATTCCGGATCAATTAACGGAATAAAATTGCTGGGCTGCACACCCTGCACCCGGTGATCCTTAATAGCCTGCAGTGGCCCGCAGCAGCAACCGCAGCAATGACACATGTAAGCTGGTTCATCAATGACATTGTCACAGGTCAGGACCAAACCTAGTTTATGGCTGCGTTCGAGATTACTGAGCAGTTCATCCACAGAAGCTTTGCGGGCAAAACCATGCCGCAGCAGCCACTCCGCCGGGCGTCCCAGCGAAGTGCAAATATCCTCCATCGGAAACCGGCAGGGATGGCCCAAATGACTGGCCTTGTGCCGGCAGGCACAAATGGATAAACCGCCGCCAGCGGATTGGCGAATAATTGCCTCAGCCTTTTCATAGTCGAGAACCTCGGTCTGCACCAATTTCGGGATATAATGCTCATATATCAAAGCGCGAAACATTTTTGATTCCGTACCAAAAATTTCTTCCGCTACTTCAGGAATCTGAAAATATTGTTCATACAGTGCTGCAAGTTCTTTTACATTGGCGCCATCCGCGCGCATCATGCTGTACTCAAAAAAACCGACAACCACAGGCGAAAGCATGTAGTATGTCGTTCCTTTGCGAGGGATATCGACAACCAGGCCCTTTTTAGCCATACCATCCAGCAGATTAGTCAATTCGCGATCCGCCATCCCGGTCAGTTCCCTGATTTTTTCCAACGGCCGCGGCTTGAGAGGAAACTTGCTGCCCACTTCTGCCTCATTTTCTGCATAAAGCAGCATAAGTATTTCCATTAAAGTTTCGTTGATTACAACCCCCACCGGAAATCGGCTTAACCTTTCCGCCAGAGCCTGGTAAGCTTCTTCTTTACCACCTGCCAGGTGACCCAAAAAAACACCTCCCTAAACTTTTGACTTATTTTTTACCTTAATAAATATTTAATCAATGCTATAATTAACCTGTGCAAATATAATTCGCTAACGGTACAAATAAATCCTTTACCATATAAAAGGTTTCATAAAATGGTAGGATATTTTGATTTCCATGACGAATATAGTAGTAAAACAAACTAATGTTTAAGGCGGAATAAAACTTTATGCCAAAACTTAACGAACTACTGCAGCAGTGGCAGGATGACCCAGCATTCATGAGTAACGTAACCCGATGGGAAACTGTCCCTGCATCAGAAGGTAACTTTTCTGACTTTCCCAGTCACCTTGGACCACAGCTTCACAAAGCCCTGAAACGGCGCGGCATTGAAAAACTATACAGCCACCAGGCAAAAGCAGTTGACGCTGTGCTTAACAATAACAATGTGGTAGTAGTCACTCCGACTGCTTCGGGAAAAACCCTTTGTTACAACCTGCCTGTAGTCAATTCCCTGATCAAAGATCAATCAAGCCGGGCTCTCTTTCTCTTCCCGACCAAGGCACTAGCCCAGGACCAGGTTACCGAGCTGCGTGACCTGACCGCAGACTTAGATACCCCGCTGCACTGTCAGACTTATGATGGAGATACCGAACCCGGCCTTCGCCAGGGAATTCGCCGCAATGGCCATATTGTAGTTACCAATCCGGATATGCTCCATTCAGCAATCCTGCCTCACCACACCAAGTGGATTCAACTTTTTCAAAACCTGCAATATATTGTAATCGATGAAATGCACCAGTACCGGGGCGTTTTCGGCAGTCACGTAGCTAACGTGATCCGCAGATTGAAACGCATTTGCGCTTTTTATGGTTCAGATCCCAAGTTTATTCTTTGCTCGGCCACTATTGCCAACCCCGGCGAACTGGCCGGGATGTTGATCGAGGAGCCCCTGCAGGTTATTAACGAAAATGGCTCCCCACAGGCCGAAAAACATTTTGTTTTTTATAACCCGCCTATGATCAACCCCGAACTTGGCCTGAGGCGAAGTTCTTTATTAGAAGCACAGCGTGTAGCCAGCGAATTAATTAGCAAGGAGATACAAACTATCATCTTTACCCGCAGCCGTTTAGGGGTGGAAATCCTCCTCACCTATCTGCGCCAGGGCATCAAGAAAAGACCCGGCGAAGAAAGCAGTATCAGGGGCTATCGGGGTGGTTACCTGCCCCGGGAAAGGAGAGCCATTGAAGAGGGCCTGCGGGCCGGAACAATTAAGGGCGTAATCAGCACCAATGCCCTCGAGCTGGGCATAGATATCGGAGCTCTTGATGCCTGCCTGATGACCAGTTATCCGGGCAGCATTGCAAGCACCTGGCAGCAAGCCGGACGTTCCGGACGGCGCAGCGGCACTTCCCTGGCTTTGCTAATCGCAAACAGCGAACCGCTCAACCAGTATATTGTGGCTAACCCCGATTATTTTTTCGGGCGCACTCCTGAACGGGCCCTGGCTGACCCCGACAACCTGATCATACTCACTAATCATGTCCGCTGTGCTGCTTTTGAACTGCCCTTTGATCAGGGGGAGAAGTTCGGCAGTGCTGAAATTACGGCAATCCTGAATTTCCTGGTAGAAGAAGATGTTCTCTACCTCAGTGATAGCCGTTATCATTGGATGGAAGACACCTATCCGGCAGAGGAAATCAGCCTGCGCAGCGCAACTCGTGAAAACGTGGTAATCATCGATAACACCGGGCCGCATCCCCGGGTAATTGGCGAAGTCGACCGCTTCAGCGCTCCGATGCTGGTGCATGAAGAGGCAATCTACATGCACGGCGGAAAGCAATTCCAGGTCGAAAAACTTGATTTTGATGAGAAAAAAGCTTACGTTCGCCTGGTGGACGTAAATTATTTTACCGATGCCAACCTCTCAGTTGATTTAAAGACACTGGATATTTTCGAACAGGAAGAGGGCAAAATAAACCGGGCCTGGGGAGATGTACGCATCAACGCCCTGGTTTCTATGTTCAAAAAAATCCGCTTTAATACCCATGAAAACCTGGGCGCCGGGCCGGTGGATCTACCGGAAACAGAAATGCACACCACCGCATTTTGGATTTCTTTCACCCCGGCAGCATACGGAAACATGACCCTTTCGGAGATCCAGTCGGGATTGATCAGCCTGGCTAACCTGATACCCCAGGTGGCAGCATTTTTCCTAATGGGTGACCCGCGTGATCTGCGCGCAGTCAGCCAGGTTAAAGCGCCTTTCACTGAACTGCCCACTCTTTACTTATATGATAACTTCCCCGGCGGAGTCGGCTACAGTGCTGAAATATATCGCAGTTACAAGGAGATTTTCACCGCTGCCCGCAAAGTCATTACTGACTGCAAGTGTATTGATGGCTGCCCTTCCTGCATCGGACCAACCAGTCAGGACGGAGAATCCAGCAAGAAAAAAGTCCTTCATCTAATCGAGGTGATCCTCGGGTGAAGCGGGATTTAAATTCAAGATTATCCTCTCTGCACCAAACCGGTGAAATCAAAACCGGACGGCAGGTTGCTGAAGACCATGAAAAAAGCAGTATTAATGACCTTTTCCCCGGCCAGGGACGTGAAGACGAAACCGATTTCGGGCGATGCTACATGCGTGAACAAGAGCTCCCCCTCGCACACCGGCATGGCAGCAGCAGTCTTGATGGCATACTTTCCTGCTGGGGGCCGGAACTGGCTCTACCTGCCCGGAACAGCGGCCTCGTGGATTTCAACCCTTACCATTCCCTTTTTTTAGATATTGAAACCACCGGCCTCTCCGGCGGAACCGGCACCTGGGCTTTTCTAATCGGCCTGGGTTGGTTTGAAGACAACCAGTTTAGACTGCGCCAGTATTTCCTACGCCGCCCTTCCGAGGAAAGAGCAATTTTAAAGCACATCAACAATGTTGCTGCAAATTTCCCAATCATGGTTACATTTAACGGCAAACTTTTCGATTTGCCGCTGCTGCAGACCCGCCAGATGCTTTCCGGCCTGAAAAGGATTGAACCGGCCCAGCACCTTGACCTGCTGCAATGCGCGCGTGCCCTCTGGAAAAAGCGACTGCCTTCCCGTTCTTTGCAATCCCTGGAAGAAACTTTGCTGGATTTAAAACGTGGTGATGATATTCCGGGATCTGAAATTCCGGCCGTCTATTTCGATTACCTGCGCCGGGGCAAAACCGACCTTATTAAAAAAGTATTCCAACACAATGCCCTTGATATCCTTTCGATGGTCACACTCTTAGAAAGGATTTTTAATACTTCATCCGGTAAACTGATCGAACACCCTGCTGAAGCAATTTCTTTAGGATGCCTCTGCCTGGAAGCAGGCCGCAGCAGTGAAGGTATAGGCTACCTGCGCGAAGCTTTAAAGAGCAGAACAGATCCCTGGGCCGAAGAAGCAGCCCTGGAGCTGTCTTTTCATTACAAGAGGCAGGGCAAATTGGAAGAAGCTGTATCAATTTGGCAGGAATCCGTAACAAATAATCTGGCCAACCCAAAAACTTATATCGAGCTGGCCAAGTATTACGAACATCGCTGTAAGGAATTTCGCATGGCTTTAGAATTGACTGAAAAAGCTTTAGCAGTGGTAAAAATCAACCAGGCTGCATACTTTAACAGAACCAATGAACTAAGTCCTGAGGCCTTACAACACCGCCTGAAGCGACTTAAAAGGCGCCTGCTGCTTTAAGCTCAGCGCTAGCTTGTCAAACTTCTGCAGCCAGCTTTCTTTATTACTTGATAATATTTGGGAGTAGTTTACTTCTCGATCTTAAATATAAAAAACATCCTTATTATTAAAGAATAATCTTGCAGCTGAATCTGAAGATATATTCAAAAATGAGCATTGCTTGGTCAGGTAAGTATCACAGGGATTCATCAATCCAGTCGATTTCTTTTTTCAAGCCAGCATCAATTTTCTGCTCCTGCAAATATTCCAGCAGGCGCTCAAAAGATTCCTTACTTAAATCATGCTCCATCAAACAAGCGTCTTTTTCGGCTGCAACCGGAGAAACACCGAGAACCTGGGTTAAAAATCCATATATTACTTTATGCCGGTGGCGAATTTTTAAGGCATACCGCCGTCCCTCTTCGGTTAATTCAACCGGTCCATAAGGATCCTGCTTGATCAAGCCCTTCTCTTTTAGCAGGGTGAGGGCTTGAATGACACTGGGCTTCGCGATATTTAAACGATCAGCTATATCGGTCACCCGGGCTGTCTTTTTTTCCTTTAAAAGGTTAAGTATAACCTCCAGATAATCCTGCAGCGAAGAAGTAACCTGTAAAGAAGAAAACAGAATAATCACTTCCTTTTCCATAATGCTCAGCAAAGTCATGCGGCCGGTAAAAAGCAAAGACCTCTTGTTAGTTTATTCTAACAATAGAAATATAGCATCTTCTATTGATCGTGTCAACACGCGTATTCAAAACCATCCTTAGATCGCCCGGGCAGGATTATTTTTTTGTCCAAAGAAGGTATAATGTCATTAAGGAACATAGCATTAATAAGGAGGCTTGGTCGTGTCTAAAAAAAAATCAGAAAAACAAGGAACAAGATTTAGTAATCTCAGAGAAATATACTTTGAAGCAAGATCAAAGGGAAAATTTTTTTTTCTGATGTCAATTTTTCTGATCGTTTTCAGCGCTTTCTTTGACACCCATGCTCAAATGCCGGTGCTGGCTCCTTACACTATGTCTCTGGGAGCAACCCCCTTTATCCTCGGCCTGGTTGTTGGATCATATTCACTTTTTAATATAGTCGGCAATTTTGTCAGCGGCACGATTATCGATAAAAACAGCTGGAAACCGCCCCTGCTTTTTGGCCTGGTCGGTGCTGCCTTGGCTTTACTCCTCTACACTCTGGCCGGGAGCGCTTATCACCTCATTTTAATCAGGGCAGGACACGGATTCCTGGGTGGCTTATTGGTGCCTGCCACCCTGGCCAGCCTGACCATGGAAAATGAGAAAGATTCATTTCAGGCTCTGCTCCTTTCAATCTTCGGGGCCACAATCGGCCTGGCAGCTGTAACCGGCCCGCTGGCTGCTGGAATAACCGCAAATTTATACGGCTATCACATGGTATACTATGGCCTAACAGGTCTTATCTCTGCAGCAACAATAACTGCATTTGGACTGCTTAGAAATCAGTCAGGAAAACCTCCTCAATCTAAATCAGTCCCGATCTCTTTTATGCAGATCCTGGCCAGACCAAACCTCCAGGGGGCGTTCATCTTTGCCCTGGGCACGATGGGATCCACCGGCACACTAGCCTCGTTTCTGCCTACCCGAGCCAAGTTAGTGGGTTTAGATCATGCTCAAACCGGCATGTTGTTTACAGCATTCGCCCTGACAGCAATCATCGTTCAGATTAGTTGGCCCAGGATCTTAAAACCATTGATAAACGGAGACCTGCAGGGATGCACCTTTGGATTGCTGTCCCTCTGTTTTTCCTTAATCCTGGCAGCTACTTTGAACAACATGACCGGCCTTTTTATCGCCTTAATAATCTATGGTATTGGTTTTGGCCTCTTATTCCAAGGCATGCTCAGCATAGTCATGAATGACTCCCAACCAGCCTGGCGGGGTCGGGCAATCGGGTTATTTTTTGCCACTTACTCACTTGGAGTATTCTTAATGCCGCCTTTAAGCGGGTTAATATGGCAGTATCAAACGGCTATATTTCCTTTTTACACCTCAGCAGCTGCAGCGCTTTTCAGCCTGTTTTTAGGCAAAATGCTCTGCGCAAAAAACGGTTAAATCTATTATTCTATGAAATGTGATTTTTGGGGAAACAAAAGAGGGTATTCCCTGTATAGAGAGATACCCTCACTTATTATTATAACCAGCTGCTATTAGTTGCTGTGCAGGTTCTGCAGTTTCGTAAAGTTCCCCCGCTTATTATTCATCAAAAAGCTCAAGATACTTCCCATAACCTTTTTCTTCAAGATCCTCTTTAGGGATAAAATCCAACGCAGCCGAGTTAATGCAGTAACGCAAGCCTGTTGGTTCGGGTCCGTCTTCAAAAAGGTGGCCCAGATGGGAATCTGCTTCCTTGCTGCGCACTTCTGTCCGCTCCACACCAAAGCTTAAATCTTTTTTTTCAATAATACTATCCTCATAAATTGGCCGGGTATAGCTTGGCCATCCGGTTCCTGAATCAAACTTATCCATCGAGCTAAAAAGCGGCTCACCGGAAACTATATCTACGTAAATCCCTTCTTCTTTGTGATCCCAGTATTTATTTTCAAAAGGAGGCTCAGTGCCGTCCTCCTGAGTCACTTTATACTGCATTTCAGTAAGGCTATCGCGCAATTCGTCCATTTCCTCACCTTCTTTCCCTATCTCAACCTCAACCTCAACTTGCTCGGCTTCTTGAAGATCTCCACAATCTTGCAGCTCATCTACTGCTTCAGGTTCTTCCGGTTCAGCTTCTGCACTCCCTGTTCCACAACCGGCATTTGTCGTCAACAATCCGAAGAGCAAGATTGTTATCGCAAAGCTATACTTATTATTCAACTTTAACATCCTTTCCAAAAGCAAAGTAGCCGGTTAAATGCCGTGCCTTTTCTTTGGGGTCCAGGTAGGCCCAAACAGCATTTTCATTTTTTTCGCCTGCCACTTGAAGATGGTAGTAGTGAGCCAAACCTTTCCATGGACAGGTTGTTTTGTGATCACTTTCCACCAGATATTCTTTCTTTATACCTGCAGGCGGGAAATAGTGATTGCCCTCTACAAGAATCGTGTCCTCACTTTGTGCCAAAACTGTATCTTTCCATACCGCTCTAGTCATATCCGATACCTTCCTTCTATAATCAGTAAAACTGCTAAATTAATTTTTAAAACAACCGATCATTATAATATTGCAATTTAATAATGGTTATCAATATTATAATTCTAAATTTACAAAAGATCAAGGGGCTGACTGGCTGCGGTTAACCTTCCAGAGCATAAAAAGACAAAGCACAATGATCGGGGGAGTAAAAAGATGAACAGTGGTAAAAAATCCGACACCCCATACTTCATTGATATACCCCCAGACAGGCAGTGGGTTTAAGCGGAATGTTTCTTCTATCAAGCCACGCAGCAGGGTATAGCCCAGCACAAAATTCCAGAAAAGATAACCAGGGCTAGGGCGCCCCCGACGGGCCAGATAATTATGGAGCAAGAGAAGGCTTATACCAATTAAAGAGCCATAGATTTGGGTCGGATGCCTCTCAAAAAAGAACATAACTGCCTCACGACCGAGAATTTCCTGATTAAAAATATTGGCAATGCGCACCAGGGCATAACCAGCAGCAACTCCCGGCACAGACAGGTCAGCCAGGGTCCACCAGTTTAGTTTTTTTAAACGGCAATATAACCAGCTGCTCAATAATCCTCCCAGCAGCCCGCCATGAAAAGCAAGGCCGCCCTGGTCGATACGGATAATCAGATCCGGGTTTTCCATAAAATATGACCAATTAGTAAGGACAAATACTGCCCTGGCTCCGACCATAAGCGAAACAACTACAATCATAAACAGAGTAAAAATCGTGTCTTCAGTGAATCCTTTCTCCATACCGTTTTTCCGCAGGTAATAAAAACCCACTAAAAAGGAAATAGCGAACATTAAACCATACCAGCGAACAGCAAGCGGACCTATCTCAAAAACAAACGGACTGATATCTTCAATATATATAAAACTCACCCCTATCTTGTTACTTATGTGACTGAAAAGCATTCAGAATCGATAATTGCAAATTACTGCCTTGTAATTGCCAACTCAAACAAATCAGACAATGCCCAGGGCCAATAAAGTGGAAATCAGGTAGCCAACGATCAATGCTATACAAAACACCGTAAAGATATAAAGCGCCAGAAAACGCTTCTTAAAAATCGAACTCATGAAAATGATTCCGTTGATACTGGTTCCCGATCCGGAAATGATAAAAGCTATGCCGGCTCCCACAGCACCGGTGGCGCCAATCAATGGAGCCACCAGGGCAATCATTGCGCAATCTCCGCTGTAGACCGGTATACCAGCCAGGGCTCCGATTAAGATATCAAAAGGCGCCCCCGCTTCAAGGGTCCGTTGGATCAAATCCTGCGGCACAAGATTGGTCAGCAGCGAGGAGAGCAGGATTACAGCAACCACATAAGGGGTGATTCTTTTAAGCAGCTTAACCGTGTGTTCCCAGGCCTGGTCAGCTACAGCGGCCGGTGTATGATCGCCCTGTTTTGAATGCCCTGCTGTTTCATTACAGCAAGAACCATTTACTGCTGTTTCACATGAGGAATCATGACCAGCCATAGCCAGGCCGGTTCTCTTCTCTTTTTCTTCATTAACGGCTACGCCTTCTTTAAACATACCCCAGCGTCTGCCGGCGGACTCGATCAAAAAGCTGGCCACCAGGGCAGAACCGGAAGTAATGATCAGGTAAATTAGAGCCAGCGGAAGGCCAAAGACCCCGATCAGGAGCACGAAAGCCGGCATACTGACCACCGGGCTGACCAGGAAAAATGTTAATACTGCGCCGGTTGGCACACCGGCCCGTATCAAACCTAGCATAATCGGAAACGCACCACATTCACAAAAGGGCAGGACTGCC
Organism: Syntrophomonadaceae bacterium; assembly: GCA_003553305.1. Taxonomy (GTDB): domain Bacteria; phylum Bacillota; class Dethiobacteria; order DTU022; family DTU022; genus B1SED10-74M. The sequence goes on along the minus strand of PWEB01000023.1, from coordinate 2,021 downwards.
CCTAATACCACTGCCCGCAAGCGGCCCATCCAGGGATGCCGACCTACCATGTAAAGTCGCAATTTTTCATTACCCAGCCAGAGCCTGGCTGATTCAGCAAGAAAAACTGCGGCAATGAGCAAAGGGATCACCCGTAAAGCCAATACCCCTGCCTGCTTCACTATTTCATAACCAATAATCAAAGTGTCTGTTTCATATAGACCAGCCATTTTTGGGACACCTCTATTACCTTATACCAGTAAGTATATAAACATTATAACATATTTCACTGAATGATCTACCCTTTTGGACAATAGTCCTGGCTGTTTAATCCAACCCTGTCTAAATAAATTAACCCATTCATCCACCGATCACACCTTAAAATAACAGCCTGCCACCAGGGCAGGCTGTTAAACATTACCATTACCGAGCAATTTTGTTACTCACTCTACTTTAATCATTCTCATCCTCTTCAAGGTCAGGTTCTGTGTCATCAGGCGCTTCCTGGTCAGGGTCTATGTCATCAGGTACATTATCTTCATATGTGTTATCATCCGGATCGTTTAATTCTATACTTGCATCGCCATAACCGATAAAGGCTCCGGCTAATTCAGCTTCATTTCTGATAAAAACATTTTCACTAAGAGTAACGGTTGATTGTTCGAAAGCCACTAAAGCTCCACCTGTTTCATGGGCAATATTTTCTATAAACTCATTGTTTGTTACGGTCGCTGTTGAATTGGCAACCAGAATAATACCTCCACCCGACTGAGAGCCTGCCTGGTTACCGGAGATAATATTTCGTTCCATCTCAATAGTTGAGGTTTGCACTATAATGCCCCCACCGGTCAGTGCCCTATTATCAGAGACTGTATTGTCATTAAAAACCAGCGTGGATTCACCGGCGAGAACAAGGCCTCCACCGGCTCTTCCGGCTCCATTATCATCAATAATATTACCGGCTAAGCTGGCTGTAGAATTTTCCAAAACAGCAATACCTCCTCCGTCCTGCTGGACCAGGTTACCAGAGACTGTATTATCATCGATAGTTGGCGAAGATCCTTTAACATAGATACCACCACCACCATACAAAACAGCGTTATCTGTAATCGTATTATTAAAAACTACCGGTTCTGAACCTTCCAGGATTGCTATGCCACCACCATTTTCTTCGGTGTAGTTTTTCATGATTGTGTTATTGCTAATATCAGGATTACCGCCTTCACTGACAGCGATCCCCCCCCCGTTATTTTCAGCCGTATTCCTGGAAATATCATTGCTATCAATATTAGCACTGCCGCCAAAAACAGCAATACCTCCACCGAACCAGATAGCTTTGTTCCGGTGCAAAGTATTTTCAGAAATCAGCGGATCTGCGCTCCACACAGCTATAGCACCACCACTGGTCCCACTGTTATTGTTAAGATCATTACCGCTAATACTGGGTGAAGAATCATAGTCCACTAAAATACCCGCGCCAAGATATTCAGCATCATTCTCCTGAATTATATTATTTTCAATGATCGGATTAGATTCCAATACAGTAATTCCCCCACCACTGGTCGACTGGTTGTTTTCTATAGTATTATCGTCAATCAAAGGGTTGGAACCTTCAAGGACTGCAATGCCGCCCCCGTCAAGGTCGGCATTGTTGTTGGCAATTACATTTTGGGTGATCGTCGGGGAACTATTATCCGCAATAAACACTCCACCGCCGTAAAACCCTTCTTCGGTAATCGTCTCCCCTGCTTCCTCGTAGGTCACTGACTTCCTGTTTCCAGTCCCACTGGTTATCGTAAACCCTTTCAAAACAGCATCTTTACTTTCACCGTTTTGGAAAGTGACCACTGAACCCCGCTTCCGACCATCGATTATCGTTTCTGCAACCACTTCCGGGTCATCAGGATCAGAACTGCGCACGGTTATATCCTTGCCCAAAAAATCAATCTGTTCATAATAAACCCCTGGGTCAACCAGGATTTCGTCACCATCTTCTGCGCCATCGATAGCCTCCTGAATAGTCCGGTGATCACCGGGAACAG
>PWEB01000248.1 GCA_003553305.1 Syntrophomonadaceae bacterium | reverse complement strand
GTTCAGTTCGATCCGTTCCAGGTTGCAGGTAATATCAAGAAATACGGTGGTTTTATTCCCGGCCTGCGTCCGGGGCGTCCAACAGCAGATTACCTGGCCAGGATAACATCACGTTTAACAACTGCGGGAGCTTTTGCGCTTGCATTCGTTGCAGTTTCTCCCTTAGTATTGGAGCGGATGACCGGGATGAGCATTATTTTTGGAGGAACCGGTTTAATTATTGTGGTCGGGGTAACTCTGGAAACATTTAAGCAGATTGAGAGCCACATGATGATGCGCAGTTATCGCGGATTCATGAAATAGTGAAAGCCATTGATGAAGCTTAAGTCAACACGGGAAATACAATTGATGCGGGAAGCGGGAAAGATTGTCGCTGAAGTGCACCATGAGATGGAGAAAGCAGTTGAAGTTGGTGTAACTACCGGTAAACTGGATAAGATTGCGGAAAAATGTATTCGCAGGTATGGGGCTGAACCCGCTTTTCTGGGGTATCATAATTTCCCGGCATCAATATGCGCATCTATAAATAACGAAGTTGTTCATGGAATACCCGGCTTGCGTAAACTTAAAGAGGGCGATATAATCAGCATTGATGTTGGTGCTCGTCTGAAGGGTTACTATGGTGATGCAGCCGCTACATATGCAGCAGGCGAGATATCAGCGCAGGCCCAAAAATTAATGGATGTGACAAGAGCATCTTTGCAGCGAGCGATTGATGAAATGCAAAGCGGTAAAAGGCTTTCAGACATTTCTTACGCGGTCCAGAGCTACGTTGAAGAGCAATCGTTTTCAGTGGTTCGAAATTATGTTGGACATGGCATTGGTGAAGACATGCACGAAGAACCACAGGTGCCGAATTTTGGTTTACCGGGACGTGGCCCAACATTGCAGCCGGGAATAGTCCTGGCAATTGAACCAATGGTTAATGCCGGTAGTTGGGAAGTTGAGGTTCTCGATGATCAGTGGACCGTAGTTACCAGTGATGGCAGTCTTTCTGCTCATTTTGAGCACACTGTGGCATTGGGAAATAACGGAACCGAGATCCTTACCTCTACCGACCTTCTTTAAGGAGGGCGAGGCAATGGTTGAATTACAGCCGGGGCAGCTGGTCCGTTCTCTGGCCGGCCGTGACAAAGGAAAGCACTACCTGGTTCTCCGGGAGATTGACCACAAGTACGTACTTTTGGTTGACGGGAGCGGTCGTCCCCTGGGTCGGCCGAAGAAGAAGAACAAGGCCCATCTTCAGCCATATGAGCGCAGGGCGAATTTGGGTGAACTGCTTGAGATTAAAAATTTAAGTGATAGTCAGGTCATCGAATTTTTAAAAAATCTGGTACCGGAAACCGGGATTCCTGAAGAGGAGGTTTGACTGGTAACATGAGCAAGAAAAAAGATGTGGTTGAAGTAGAAGGCACTGTTGTCGAACCGCTGCCGAATGCCATGTTCCGGGTTGAGTTGAAGAACGGGCACAAAATTCTGGCTCATGTATCGGGCAAAATCCGGATGAATTTTATTCGCATTCTGCCGGGCGACCGGGTTTTGGTTGAACTATCGCCTTACGATTTAACTCGGGGGCGCATTACCTACCGTTACAAGTAAGGAGGTTCGCTATCATGAAGGTGAGGCCCTCTGTGAAGAAGATGTGTGAAAGATGTAAGATAATCCGGCGCAAGGGCATGGTTGTTGTTATTTGTCAAAACCCTAAACATAAGCAAAGACAGGGTTAAGTAAGATTGTTGAAGTCAGGGGGATTATGCCCAAGGAGGTGTTAAACGATTGGCCAGAGTTGCAGGTGTAGACTTACCGCGTGACAAAAGAGTAGAAATAGCTTTGAGTTATATTTATGGAATCGGACGAAGCAGGGCAGTGTCGATCCTTTCCCATACCGGAATAAGTTCCGAGACCAGGGTGAGGGATTTGACCGAGGATGAATTGGGCCGCCTGCGGGAGTTTATCGACAAAAATTATAATGTTGAGGGCGATTTGCGCCGCGAGGTAGCTTTAAATATCAAAAGGCTGGTTGAAATCAGCAGTTATCGCGGAATTAGACATCGACGCGGCCTGCCGGTGCGGGGGCAGAAAACCAAGAATAACGCCCGTAGCCGCAAGGGTCCACGTAAGACAGTCGGTATCCGTCGCAAGACATAGGATATGTTTAGAAGGGAGGAAATAGTATACAGTGGTTAAGAAAAAAACGACTACCCGCACTAAACGGCGCGAGAGGAAGAATGTAGAGCGCGGGGTTGCTCATATCAAATCGACATTTAATAACACGTTTATAAACATCACAGACGAAGCCGGAAATGGTATCTCCTGGTCAAGTGCCGGCAACGTTGGGTTTAAAGGATCCCGCAAGTCAACACCTTTTGCTGCTCAGCTTGCTGCTGAGACTGCAGCTAAGGTAGCGACTGATCATGGTATGAGGCAGGTTGAAGTTTATGTCAAGGGTCCAGGTGCTGGACGTGAAGCGGCCATCCGCTCTCTTCAGGCAGTTGGTCTGGAAGTCAATGCAATAAAAGATGTAACCCCGATACCACATAACGGATGTCGTCCGCCAAAAAGGCGGAGGGTCTAGTTTTTTAACTGAAGGAGGTGTAACATTAATTAAATGGGACGCCATACAGAAGCAGTTTGTCGTTTGTGTCGAAGAGAAAAAGATAAGCTTTACTTAAAAGGTGATCGTTGTTATTCTGATAAATGTGCTGTAGTGCGCCATGCTTACCCGCCGGGAGAACACGGGCAGGCTCGGCAGAAGTTTTCAGAATATGGAATGCAGCTTCGTGAAAAACAAAAAGCACGTCGCATCTACGGTGTTATGGAAAGACAGTTTCGCCGATACTTTAAAGAAGCTGATCGCCGTAGAGGTGTGACCGGTGAAATTTTAATACAAATTTTAGAAAGTCGTTTGGACAATGTTGCCTATCGTCTCGGGTTAGGAAGATCCCGTGCGGAAGCAAGGCAATTAATTAATCATGGTCATTTCGAAGTCAACGGACGTAAAGTGGATATTCCATCTTACTTGATCAAGGTTGGAGACATAATTGCAGTCCGGGAGAACCGGAAGAGCAAACCGGTGTTTAAAGAAATTTCCGAAGATAGAGGTCAACAGGGGACAGTGGACTGGCTGGAAGTGGATCATGAAAAGCTTCAGGGGCAGGTCTTAAGGATGCCCCAACGCGATGAGATTGATGTGCCGGTAACCGAGCACCTTATTGTGGAGCTTTATTCCCGGTAATTGAATACTGCACCCTCAATATATTAAGCAAGGAGGGTAAAT